>NZ_JABXYU010000004.1:300000-408674 GCF_013394795.1 Leptotrichia sp. oral taxon 223 | reverse complement strand
TCCATATAAAAATAGTAGAATAAGTTCAGAAACTATGTATAAAAATGGTGAAGTTGAAGGGAAATGGGCGGATTATAATAAGGATGGCTCAATAAGGGATCAGGGAGAAGTAATTAATGGAAATGGCAAATTTAGAACATATTTTGAGAATGGAAAATTGCATTCTGAAACAATTTATAAGAATGGGAAAAGAAAATATGTTGAATATTATGAAAACGGGGAAATAAAGGGCTCTTTGACATTTCATGAAAATGGGGATATAAGTGGTGAAGGAGAAAATGTTTATTATACAGAATAAAATTTAAAGATAGAATTGAAAATAATGATATTGACAAAATCTTAATTATAGTGTATCATTATATTAGTTAAAATAAAATTAAAAATAATAAAGAAGGGGGAAAATAAAGTTATTTGAAATATTGTATAAAAGTAGTTTAAACGGATTGCAAAAAGTTGATAGCTAGTAATTAATTTTTATATGATGCTAAGAATAATTTTAAAAGGAAAATGGGGAATAAAAATGTTATAAATCAGACTAATCGAACGATTTTATTTGAGGAAATTAATCCAGAGAAAATGGATATCTTGACGCTTATTAATGATGCGAGGGATATGGATTCGCTGGATGATGAGAATGTTATTGAGATTAACAGGCATCTTTTGGTTGGAAGCTTTGAGGAGTTTCTGGAAAAATTTGATCCAAAGGTGTACAGTTATTTTGATGCAGAGAGTCAGAGTATTAAGTATATTTTGAAAAAGCCGGAGGGAGTGCCTGAGGATCTTGTGACAGAAATTAAGATTAATAATGGGAATACGTTTTTTAAGATGCTTAGTACTTTGATTGAGGCTAGAAAGTCACAAAGGAACAGGAATGTGGATTTTAAGTTTGAAAATATTTTGGAGTTAATTTCACCGAAAAAGGTTATCGAGGATATTAAGCAGACGAGAAAAGAGATTGCCTATATTTATCAGAAATATGAAGAACTGGATGATGAGAATCCTAAAAAACTGGAATTAGGGGATAAACTTAACTCGAAATTTGAGGAGGCTTCAGAAAATTACAGCAATGTGCTTGGAATGTTGCCACTTGCGATTGAAGATATAAAAACTCGGCTTTTAATTGGAAATGATACAAATAATTTTAAATCAGAGAAAATAAAGCTGGGAATGCTGCAAGTAGGAGAAAAAGGGGAACTTGAAGTAATTGAGTATAAGCAGGAAAATCAAACTTCACTTGCAATGATTGAAGAGAAAAATACGACGGCTCTAGTTGAGGCTTTTAGAGATGACTATGAAAATGTGACAGATGAGCCGAATAAATATATTAGCGATTTGGTTGTCAGAACATTTGTACCGCTTGCAAAGACATTTGTGGATGTTGATCCTGAGCAGGAAGTTGAAAATTATAACAATTATTTGGCGTTTTATAAATCGGCACAGGAGGATTTTATAAAAATTGCGAAACCTCTGATTGAGAAAATATTGGGTGTGAAAATGTTTTTTGAGCAATATGATGTGAGAATGGGGCTTATGAAACCAATGCTTTTGATTACAAATGTAAAACCTGAAATGATTGTAAAGGCTGGAAATAAGGATAAATTGAGAGCATTTTTGAACACAACTAATGAAAAGAACGATTTTGACAATACAGTATGGTTTGGCATTTATCCAAATGTTGATTTGGAGATGAAAAAATCTGAGAAAAAAGTTCGTGAAAGATTTATGGGGAGCAAAAAAGATGAGAAAACTGAGAAAAATACAGTTGAAGTTTTGACAAATTTAATGACTGTGTTGGCAGAATATAGAGTTCAAGTATTTTTTAATTTTGAAGGAAAGCCTGAAACTTCGTTTGACAATCTAGCTACAATGGGTGTGGATAAATATATTGAAAAGACCCAAATGTTGGAAAATCAAAAATATTCTGAATATTTAATACCAGTAATTCCTAATTTTACTATAATTCCAAAGGATAAATCAGGTGTTATGCTGGACTATAAAATGAAATTTGAAGAAGAAACAGGGGTATCACTTTCAAAAGAACAGGAAGATTTGTTAAAATTCTGGATAGAAGGAGTGTATGTTGATGCGGCTTATGTGGCAGCTGGGATAATTGGTGCCACACAATGTCCAAATTATCTAAAGGAAAGGTTTGCAAACGTATCACCGCAATATCCAGGAGTACGTTTTGACATTGAGGAAAAAGATAATTCTTATCATACAAAAACAACAATGTCTAAGGAAATATCAGGATTTACAAATACAATAAAAGATAGAATAAATCAGTTTAACTATGGATTTGTATTTTCATCAGATAATGCGAATATGGCACGTGAAAAAATACGGAATATAGTTGTATATAAGGCAAGAACTTTGCTAAAAAATCTGGATGGGGGCTATGAACCGCTTTACAAGACACTTACAACGACATATATCGAAAGAACATTAAGATTTACAACGACAGACTTTAAGGAAGATAAGTTAAATATGTTTTTCAGTACAAATCCTGAAAGTCAGAAATCAGTCTGGTTAAAAGATACAAAATTTGTAAATGGAATAATGCAAAAAGGGGATGATTTATCCCATATAATTGATGTGGATAATGGAATTTGCCAGTTAAATATAACTTTTGCTGGGAACTTGAAAAATTTACAAGTTGAAATTAATAAAAATTAGTAAGATAAAAAAATGGGGGAAAGATGATTGAGAATAAATATCCGATATTTGGGCATGGGCAGGTGATAAGTAAAGAGGCACTTGATTTGTTGAGGGATAATCCGGCAGAATTGACAGAATTATTGTATTTGGATAGAAAAGATGGAATAATTTCAGGATTTAATCTTGTTGCAGATACAGAAAATAAGCAAGTGACAGTAACAAAAGGAATTGTGAAATGTAGCGGAAAAATTTTCTGGATGAATGAAGACTATAAATTTGATATGCCTGAAATTGAGAATAGATATATTTTAAAATTAAAACTGTTTTCAGATTTTGAAGAAAGAAAATTTTATGTTAGAAGTGCTGATTTTTCGCTAGAAATTTTGAATAATGGAAAAAATATTGAAATAAAGAGTGAAGATAAATTTACTAAAAATGAGTTTAATTTAGGTAATCAATTAGAAGTGAATGTTGATAATATCGAAAATATCAGAAGGAAAAAAATTGGAGAAATTGAAATAACACGATTTATTACAAGAGTTGGAGCGGAGCTTAGAAATGACTACAATAGTTTTAGAGATTTAAGGCGTGATTTTAACTTGCTGGAACTGATAAATGCAAAATATTCTTCAAGACATGAATTAGGCACACTTCATCCTAAAATTTTGGAACTGTTTGGAAAAGAGGCTTCCAAAAAGGCAAATTTAGATATTTATGATGTTAATTTTTATGTGAATTGCTTAAATGGAAATGTGGAAAGAGATATTATAATTGCCTATATTAATTTAAAATTACAGATGGAATGTGAGAATTATAATAATGAGGAACTTTATCAGCATTTAATTAAAATTTTGGATAATTTAGGGAAAGATAGAGAAATTGTTCAGAAAAAAAGAGTTATTCCAAGAAAAATCACTATTGAATAAAAAATGGATTTATTAGTTTTTTTTATGGGATTCAGTATTAAATATGAATACCATTATAAAAAAACTCAGGCAGCTATAAAAAATATATAATTTAACTGCTTGAGTGTATTTTTAGGAATTAATCTTGATGGGATTAGTCAACTGTAAATATGAATTGATTTCCAGCATATAAACCTAATTTATTTTTATTCAGTTTAAATGTATAGGTACCATCTGTCAGGCTGTCATTTTTTTCATTAAAAGTGAGGTTTTTAGTATCTGTCTGCATTCCATTTTCAGATTCGCCTTTGTAAGTTATTTTGTATTGGTTGTTTTCCTTAGAAAATACTAAAATTCTATCTTCCATTGGAATTTCCTTGCCAATAAGCTTGTCTACATGCTGTAAAGTTTTGCTAGTTTTTATTTCCTCAGGCTTTACTTGAGAAAGAGGTTGATTGTTGGCATTTTCGTTAATGGTTTCAGAGGATTCTACAACTGGCTGTGCTTCCTGCGGGTTATCTTGAGAATTGTTAGTTGCAGTGTCGGCACTTTGCTGTTCAATTTGAATTTCATCCTGATCTTCATTTTGGGCTTCATCTTTTTTTCCACAGCTCATTATTGCTAATATTGCAAATGCGCTGACTAACATTTGTTTTTTTAAATTCATAAATTACCACGTCCTTTTCAGTTTATTCTTAATATATATTTTATATTGTTTTTGGATAAATTACAAGGGCTGTAACGATAAATGTTTGTTAAAAATTAGGCTTGACAAATCTTTTATAATATTTTCTTGAAAAAAGTTAAAATTTTGAAAAAAAGGACTATTCTTTTTTGAAAAAGTGTGGTATAATAATTTCAGATAACCAAAAGCAAGTAACATGTAACAAAAAATATATATTTGTAACAGTAACAGTTGTTTGAGGTGTAAAATTTTAGGAGGTAATACTTTGTTAGGTAAAGTAAAATGGTTTAACGACAAAAAAGGATTTGGATTTATTTCAGGAGAAGATGGGAATGATTATTTCTTACATTTCTCAAAAATCAATAAAGAAGGATTCAAAACAGTTAACGAAGGTGAAGAAGTAAGCTTTGATGTAGAAGAAGGACCAAAAGGACCTCAAGCAACAAATGTAATTTCTCAATAATCGATTAATTAATTTTTTGTTTAAAGAAAGGCTGTTTCAAAATGATGAATTTTGGAATGGCTTTTTCCTTTATATATGATTTTTATTTATAAAATATAGAAATTTATTTTAAAATTGAACTTAAAACTTATAATTATTTCATTTCAATTTTGATTTTTTTAAAGCAGTTAAAAATTAAAAAAATTTACTATGTAGAAGGTGAGGAGATATTATGCTGGTGGATTATCACATGCATTTTGAATATGGGAGTTATGATGAGGATTATGTAAATCCGTTTTTTGCAAAGGCAAAGGAAATGGGACTTTCGGAAATAGGGATAACGGAGCATACCCATGGATTTAAGGAATTTAAGGATTTGTATTATGATGAGCTTATTTTGAATGACAGCGAAACTGGGAATTTCCAGAAAAAATGGCTTGAGCAGAAAACAAAATTTGTGCATACATTGGATGAATACAGAGATTTTATAGATAAATTGAAATCAAAGGGGTATCCAGTAAAATTTGGAATTGAAGTGTGTAATTTTAAGAATCAGGAGAAAGTTAAGGAAATATTGTCTAAATATGATTTTGACTATCTAATTGTTTCGATTCATTTTATTAAGGGCTGGGGATTTGATTTCAGTGCTTTGAAGCATAAATTTACTGATGGAGATTTGGTGCAGATTTGGAAAGATTATGCAAAAGAGATTGAGGATGTTGCAAATACTGGAATGTATGACATTCTGGGGCATCCGTTTAACTTGAGATTATTTAAAAATATTCCAGAAAAAGAAGATGTTGACAGCTTGCTTGAAAGTACGGCTAGATGTTTGAAAAAAAATAACATGGTTGTGGATATAAACACAGGGACGTTTTATCGTTATCCAATCAAAGAAATTACTCCGTACAGAGATTTTATGGAGTATGTGAAAAAATATGATATTCCTGTGATTTTGTCAAGTGACTCACATTATTCTGAACATGTTGGAATGAAGATAAAGGAAGCTGGCGAATATGCAAAGGAATTTGGAATTACTGAAATGGTAACTTTTGATAAGAGAAAGAGAAAAATGGTTGAGATAGGTTAAAAATAAAAAATAGGGATTACCTCAGAATGCGAGATAATCCCTTTAATTTTATTATTGACTAATTTTTTCTTTTTTTAATGTCTTCCCAGTCTAATGTAGTAGAAAATTCTTTCATAAAAGCAATCAAAATTCCTAAAAATAGTCCTAAAAACAGAGAACCAGCTATAACAAGCTTTTTATTCAATGCAGGTTTTGTTATGGAATTTACATATTTAACAACTGGATTTGAGTCATTTCTTAATAGACGGTAATATGCCAATCTTGAAACTAACGTATCTGTTAATGAGTCTTTTGTAGTTCGTATGTCAATATTTTGTGTTAAAAAGCTGTATTGCTGCTCCAATAATTTTATTTGTGTATCCAAAAAGTTATTTTTTCTTTCAAGCAGATAGCCTTGTGCAAGTGCTGGGTACTCTTTTGCAAAATTTTCCCCTTCAGTTTTGTTATTTGTAGTGAATTTTACTTTTACTGTCGGATCATTATTTTCAGACTGTGCTGTCAATCTTGTTGTCATTTCCTTAAAGAACTTATCCTCTGGCAAATTTACATTTCTCAAAGTTTTTGAATTTTTTTTCAAGTAAGAGTAAAAGTCAAAAGAATTTAATGAAGACTGTGAATTTTCTCCAATTTCAGTAAGGACTTTATCATTTCCATAAAGGGTAATGTCTGATTTAAAGGATTTGTTTACAAAGACAAAAACTGTGGAAAGTATCACGACTATTATTGTAGTTAAAGCGATTAACAGTTTATTTTTATAAATAATCTTGATTATCAAGTTGGCGTCAATTATTTGTTGATTTTTATTATCCATTTTATTTCCTTTCAAATTAAAGTTTTATATATCAATTTTATCAAAAAAAGTGTAAAATGACAATGGGGAATTTAAAAAAATTTAATTGAAAATGATTTTTTTTATATATTATAATAAAATAAAAAATCATATTAAGAATTGGGGGACTAAAAATGATTTATACAATAGAAATACCAGCAGAAATGCAAAAAGAGTTTAGCAAGATTGCTTCTGAAAATGGGAAAAGTGAAAATGAATTTATTCTTGAACTGATAAGGGAGTAAATTGAAGACTATGAAGATGCGATTGCATTGGATAAAGTTATTGAGGAAAGTACAGGGGATTTTGTGGATTTTGATGATTTTGTAAAAGAGTTAGGGCTTGAAAATGAAATATAAAGTAAAATTGAGCAAAGTGTACAGATAAAAAATTAAAGGTTATCTTGCAAAATAGGGTAGCCTTTTTTATTGGAAATAGCAGAGTAAAAAATGGAAACATAAATGAAAATATGTTATAATTTAAAAAATCATAAAAATAATTTTTTTATTTGGAAAGGGAATATTGATGAAAAAGGCATTAATAATTTTATCTATAGTTTTAAGTTTTAATTCATTCTCAGATGTTGTAGTAATTACTGAAGATAAAGAAGTGGGAAATTATTTTAAACAGAAGGTTAATGATGTTAAAGTGATAAATATTCAAAGTGAAAAAGATGCAAAAAATGAAATAAATCAAGATGCAATAAAAGAAGTGATTGAGTTATCTAAAAAAGAATTTAATGAAATAAGTAAAATAAAAATAAATGAAAAATCAAAAAATATTTTTTTGGAAAGTATAAAATATTTTTATAGAGATAAAGAAAAAATGAGAGATTTGCTCTTGAAGTCTGTAAAAGAAGATAAAAATAATTATTTGGCATATTTTTATTTAGGTTATTATGAACAGTATTTAAACAATAATCCAAAACAAGCTGTAAAATATTACGAACAAGTAATAAAAATTAATCCTGAATATCCGATGGCATATAATAATTTGTCAGATTCCTATGAAGAAATCGGAAATAGAAATGAAGTTGAGAAAATTAGAAAAAAGCTAACTTCATTATTTCCAGATTTTCCTGAAACATATTATCAGGCAGGAATGAAATATCGAAAAGAAAAAAATTTTTTAAAGTCAACAGAAAGTTTTGAAATTGCTATAGAAAAATATAAAAATTTATCAAATACTAAATTTTATACATATCTAGGTTCAGATTTAAGAGAAGAGTATATAATGGATGCAGAATTATACATTATAACTAATTATTTGAATACTAAAAATTTTTTAAAAGCGTTAGATTATTTTTCAACTGTTTATCCAAGTATGAAACAAAAGAAATATGCAAAACTTTCATATATAATAGAGGCTTTAGAAAGTTATAATGAAAGAGTGATAAAATCTAAAAATATTAATGAGTATAAGCAAAATTTGAAAAAAATACAAAAATTTAATTTACAGTAAATTTATTATATTACAAAGAAAGAAATATTAAAAATTTAATAATAAAAATTAAGAAAAGGAAGGTATTAAAATGTATATAAATCCAATTATTGAAGGAATTGAGATTTCTGATATTAGGAAAATTCATGAAAGACTGGTAAACTATAAAAATGTGATAAATATGACGATTGGGGAGCCTGATATTGATGTTCCGCAGGAAGTGAAGGAAGCTGTGGCTTATCATGCTTTAAATAGCAGAATAAAATATTCTCCTGTGGGAGGGATGCCTGAATTAAGAGAAAAGATTGCCAAATATTATAACGAAAATTTTTTTGGAAACTATAACGCTCAAAATGTTTTGGTGACAGTTGGTTCTACAGAAGGGCTTGCTTCGGTTTTGAAAACTATTTTAGCAAAAGATGACGAAGTGATTATTCCAACACCTGCATATGTGGGATATGAGCCATTAATTACGATTTCTGAGGCGAAAACTAAATTTGTTGACTTGGAAGAAAATGGTTTTGTGTTGACGAAAGAGATTTTGGAAAGGAATATTACTGCTAAGACTAAATTGATAATTTTGACATATCCGAATAATCCATCTGGAATTACGCTTGCAGAAGAAGAAATGGTTAAAATTGTGAAATTTTTGAAAGAAAAAAATATTTATTTGATAAGTGATGAAATTTATGCAGCGATTACTTTTGAAAAATTTACTTCCTTTGCGAAATTTTCTAATGAATTGAAGGAGCAGCTTATTATAATTAATGGATTTTCAAAATCACATTCAATGACAGGCTACAGACTTGGGTATATTATTGCCGATGAAAAATTACAGAATCAAGTGAAGAAAGTTAGCCAGTACAATGTAACAAGTGCATCAACATTGTCACAATATGGAGCGATTGTAGCCCTTGATAAATGTTCTGATACAACAAAAATTTCTGAAATTTATAAAAAAAGAGTGGAATATTTTGTAAATGGATTGGAAAAATTAGGTTTTGAATGTCTGAAACCTAAAGGGGCGTTTTATGTTTTTGCAACTTATAAGAATATTGAGAAGTTTAAAAATGTGAAATCGTTTGATTTTGTTCTTGATTTACTGGAAAAAACGGAACTTGCGATTGTTCCTGGAATTACATTTCAAGTGGAGGGGTATGTAAGATTTTCGATTGTGCATGATATTCAAGTATTGGAAGAAGCGATTGCGAGATTGGGAAAATATATAAAAGAGAAGTAGAAATGATAATTTAGAAAATTGGAGAAATTAATGGAAAAAACAGAAAAGAAAAGTTTGAAAAAAGGGGATTTGATACAGCTAAAAATTGTGAATCTTGATACAAAAGGTAGAGCTTACGGATTTTTTGATGAAAATAAAATTTATGTGAATATTAATGCGGCAGAAAATCAAGTTGTTGAGGGAATTTTTGTAAAAAGACGGAGAAAGTATGAACTGATACATTGCAAAATTATTGACTTTGCTGGGAGACAAAATGCGATTTATGATGACATTGAAAGGCAAAATGGAGGCTGTAACTACCAGTATTACACGTATGATGAGCAACTTGAAATGAAAGCAGGACATATAAAAAAAGAATTAGACAGAATTATTAAGTATGATTATATTTTTGAAGAGCCTGTTAGAAGTGTAAAGCCTGATAAATATAGAAACAAGATGGAATTTAGCTTTGGAAATGCTACAAAAGGAGGGCCTATAATTTTAGGGCTTCATAAGCAGAACAGCTTTCACGACATTGTAGAAGTTGATGGGCTGAAATTAATGGATGATAATTTTAATAAAATTTATGTTTTTTGTAATGAATTTTGTAAAAAGACAGGTTTTGATTTTTATCACAGGCTAGATCGTATAGGTTTTTTTAGAAATCTTGTGATTAGAAAAGCGGAATTTACAAAGCAGATTTTGGTAAATATTGTAACAACGACGCAAATTAGCGAGATAGAAAAGGAAAAATTTCAAAAGAAATTTAAGGAAGGATTGTTAGCCTTAAATTTGGATGATGGTTTTAAAATTACGGGAATTTTACACACATTTAATGATAATTTCTCGGATATGGTTATTTCCGAAAGTGAAACGATTTTGTATGGAGAACGTGATTTGACAGAGGAAATTTTTGGATTAAAATTTAAAATCAGTCCATACAGCTTTTTCCAGACAAATTCCCAGACAGTCGAAAAATTATACGGAAAAGTCTTAACATATCTTGAAGAAATTGAAAATATTAAAATTGATGAAGCAATAGTTTTTGATTTATTTAGTGGTACTGGTACAATTGGGCAAATTGTTTCAAAAAAGGCAAAGCAGGTTTATGGAATCGAGTTAGTGCCAGAGGCGGTAGAAAAAGCCAATGAAAATGCAAAATTAAACAACATTCGGAACGCATATTTTATCGCAGGAGATGTCTTTGCAAAATTAGATGAATTTGACAATGACGGAATCAAGCCAGATATTTTAATTTTGGATCCTCCACGAGCTGGAGTAGGCGAAAAAACTATCACAAAACTGGTAAAATATAATACTAAAAATATAATTTATGTGTCTTGTAATCCAAAAACTTTGATGACAGATTTGATGAAGTTTGGGGAATTTGGGTATAGGCTGGCTAGGTGTTCGGTGGTGGATATGTTCCCGATAACCCAGCATTTGGAGGTTGTTTGTTTGCTCAAGAAATTTGGAATTTAATTTTGATTTAAAAAGGAGATTTTTATTTAGATTTATGGTGGAATGTTTATTAGATTTATGATTCAAAAAAATATCGACTTATTAACAAATATTAACTTAATAAATCGATATTTTTTATTTTATGCTATTTCCCATTTAAATAGCGAATGTTTAATAACAGTTTTTACTATTTTTATTATGTTTTTTTTTTTTTTTTTGCAGGATTGCTCATTGCCGCAAATCCTTATTTTGCAATAAAAGGTTACCCTGATAATTAAAATTACGGCGCAAGATTGTTACGCAATACCTATGGCTAAACTACGACTTTTATTTGCCCAACTCCGAAACTCCTCCTTCCAGTCGTTAGACAGTCGTAGTTGAAAATAAAAGCTCCGTCGACCTATTAAAACTAAAAAATAATATTTTAATTATTTGGAAATACTAGGTTTTTATCCTTTGTTGAAAAAGTTTATAATAAATCCGTTATTTAAACGAGGTTTAGTATTAATTAAGATTTTCAATATAATTTATGATTTTCTCAATGAATTTATCATATTTTGTATCATTATATGTTGTAACATCATGTTCAAATAATTTACCAATTACAAATTTATCATATCCTCTTTCAGAACAACGTTTGGAAAATTCTTCATAAGTTAGAAGTAGCCCATTTTCTTCTGTGCGTTGTTCCTGTTTTTGCCCTTTATGATATGATGTTGTTAAATGTCCCAAATGTCTATTTAATGACATATCACGTTTTCTTTGTCTTTCAAATAAAATATTTATATCTGCTAGCAATCTAACTGTTAAAACATTGTAATTGTATTTTTCTGATAATTTTTTTATTTTAGAATACTGCTTTATACTAAATGGATAATCTGAAATAATATTTTTCTTATTTTTCATATTCATTTCCATTAATTCAAAATATTGTTCCCACATTTGTAAAATTAATTTTTCTTTTTCATCATTATTGTTAAATCCATATTTGTCATATATTTCTTCTTTTAAGTCATCGGGTGAAATATAATTTAAATTTTTTATTTTATTTATTAGAATATTTGATAAATAGGTTTTACCAGTTCCAGGAAATCCTGAAACGAGTATAAGAATTTTTTTACTCATGATAACCACCTATATTCTAATTGGTTGATTCTTATTCATAAATATTTCAATTTTATGTTTGACAATATTTTTTACAGTTTCATTACAGGGCATAATATTATTTCTTAAGGAATTGTCTAAAGCAGTTTCTCCAAATTTTTCTTTTGCAGTTTTTGTCCATCCCACCAGTAATTCTGTTCCAACATTAAATTTTCTGATACCGTTATTGATTAATTCAGGAATATCTTCTTCTTTTACTCCTGTTCCACCATGAATAACTAATGGGACATCAACAACGTTATTTATTTCTTTTAATAAATCTAATCTTACATTTGTTTTAGATTTATATTGTCCATGATTAGTTCCAATGGCAACTGCAAGAGCATCTACGCCTGTTTGTTTTATAAATTCTACTGCATCTTCAGGTTTTGTGTACATATATTTTTCAGAATCTATTGAATGCCCATCTTCAGTACCTCCTATTATTCCAAGTTCTCCTTCGACAGATACTCCTCGTGCATGAGCATATTCAACTACAGTAGCTGTTTTCATAATATTTTCTTTAAAAGGTAAAGATGAACCATCAAACATCACAGAAGAATAACCGTTATCAATAGCTTCTTTTATATCGTCAAAATTTTTAGCATGATCCAAATGAAGTGTTACATCCACCAGTTCTGTTTCTGCCAAAAGTTTACATACTTCAACTAATACTTTATAACCTATGTATTTAGCTGTACTTACACTTGTTTGAATGATAATGGGAGCACCTTTTTCTTTTGCAGCTCTTATCATTTCAGGTAACATTTCTAAATTATGAGTGTTAAAGGCTCCTACTGTGTAATTAAGTTCTTTAGCTTTTTGTGTTACTTCTTTTAAATTTATATACATTTTTTCCTCCATTCATTAATATTTTCCTCTAGTAATATCTTTGGACAGTTGCATCATTTCATCAATTTTTTTAACCAATGTTGAAGCATTTCATCATTACCATTTTTAGCTGCTTCCGCCCTTTTCATATTATAAAGGTTTAATAAAGTTTTATATCCTTCTCCAAGATTTTTATGATAATTTAAACTTTTTTCTAAATTTTCTATAGAATCATCTATTTTATTTATTTTTTTTAATAAAAATGCTTTTTCTTGATATATTTTAGATAAATCCTCATCATCAAGATTACCTTGATTCAATTGAATTTCTAAATTTTCTAACCCTTTTTTTATTGTATTATCATTAATTATAATATTTTCTTTTTCCGTTTTTGTATTCTTAAAATCTTTTTTTAAATTTTTTTTCTTAAAAAAATTGAACATAACAACTCACCTTTTTATTAAAATACTTTCAATATAGGGCCTATTATCCATGCGTATAACAGAGCGGCTGTTACAGTATCGACATCCGTTGCGGTTGCATTTATAAATCCCATTTTATTGAATACTGTTACTAGCAGTGCAGGAAGTAAAGTTATGAAAAATCCATGAGCTATTCCACCTATTATTGCACCCCTTCTTCCACCTGTTGTATTTCCAAAGATTCCTGCTGTTCCTCCTGCAAAGAAATTAGTCAACATTCCTGGTAATATCATTGCTAGTCCAAATGTTGGTAAAACAAACATTGCTATAATTGAACCTATTGTTGTTGTTATAAATCCTAAAATAACTGCATTTGGGCTATATGGGAATAAAACTGGACAATCTAATGCTGGAACTGCATCTGGAACTAATTTCATAGCAATTCCTCTAAATGCTGGAACAATTTCTCCAAGTAATAATCTTACTCCTGATAATAAAACATAAACACCTACAACAAATTGAATCGATTGTAAAAAGGCAAACATAACATAATTTGTCCCGCCAGATAATTCAGAAGCGAATTTTTCTCCTGCAAATAATACTGTTATTATATAAAGAGGAACCATTACAACCATTACTGATAAATAGGTATCTTGTAAAAATTCAAAATGTGTCGGCAGTTTAATATCTTCTATAGATTTTTTATTTTCTCCTTTTTCACCAAATATATAAGCAACACCTGCTTCAAATAAATATCCTATTGTACAGAAATGTCCTAATGCAATATCTTTCATGCCAGTAATTTTAACTACAATTGGTTGTGCTATTGCAGGCATAGCTACGGCAAAAATTCCTCCTACTAATCCGCCTAAAATTATTAAGAATAATCCTTTAAGTCCAGCTGCATAACCGAAAACAGTTGTCATTGTAGCCATCCATAAAATAGCCTGTCCTGTTAGAAATATATATTTCCATTTTGTAAATCGTGCAATCAGTATATTAAAAATAAATATTGCTAAAAATGTTAATGCTATATCTCTACCTAATCCCAGCTCATTCATAGCTTGTCCATTAATTGCTTCAATAGAAGGTATTATTCCTTGCATATGAAAACCTTCTGTAAAAATTTTTCCAAAATAATTTAAACTTCCTACTATTATCCCTGAACCTGCTGCTAACACTTGAAATCCTAATAATGTTTTTAGTGTTCCTGAAATTATTTGTCCTACACTTTTTTTCTGCAATATCAAACCTAACATAGCTATTAGAGAAATTGTTATCGCTGCTTGTGTCAAAATATTACTTATTATAAAATTAATAAATCCCATAAGACTCATCTCCTATTTGTTAAATAATTTGTTTTTCTTTTAATACGGGTGTTAATTTATTTTCAATTTCTTCTTTTGATATTATATTTTTTAAATATATTATTTTTGTTTTTTCAGAATCTATTGAAAATTTTTTGAACTGTGTTTCAAAATTACTAGCAGTAATTATAATATCTGCATTACTTGAACTTGCAGAAGATATATCACTATGATCTAAATTTGCAGTAACCCCTAATTTGTTTAATACATCTTCAGCTGCCATTTGACATGCAAAACTACTACCTAATCCTGCACCACATACGAATAAAATTTTTAATTTAGCCATAATACATTCCTCCTCAATTTTATATATTTTATTTTTAATATTTTTTTATAATTTCTCTTATTTCTTTATAATCTTGTGAAATTATAAGTTTTTCAATACTTTCGTCATCCTGAAACAATTCAACTAACTTCATAAGTATTTCCATATGACTATCAGCATCCTTAGTTGCCAGCACAAATACCAGCTGTACTTTAGAATCGCCATAATATACTGGATTATTGAGTTTTAAAAGGCTCACTCCAGTTCCCAATGTACCATCTTCGGGCCTTGCATGCGGCATTGCCAGGTTTTCCCTTAAAATGACGTAAAAACCTAGTTTTTCAATGCTTTCTATCATAGCTGTTATATAATTTTCCGTTATTATATTTTTTTGTAGCAGAGGTTTTCCTGCGATTTTGATACTTTCTTTCCAGTCAATTACGGAATCTATTATTTGAATGTTGCCATCAAGTATTTTTTCTAACATATGAGTTCCTTTCTGAAGTATTCTTCTAATTCTTCATATTTAGTTATTTTTGAGATTTTTTCAATAAAGTTATATTTTGTAATTAATTCAAATAAGTCGTTTAAAATGCCTAGATGCTTTGTCTTGTTGGCAGTTGCAAAACTTAAAAATATATTTGCGCCTTTTCCATTTGGAAATAGAACTTTTTCTTTTACAACTAATAATGAAATCCCCGTTTTTAATACATTTTCTGAAATTGGTGCGTGCGGAATTGCAATCCCTTCTTCAATAATGATATAAGCGCCGTGCTTTTCAATCATTTTTATCATTTCATTTATATAGTCATGTCGTATAATTTCATTTTCTTCAAGTATATTTCCTGCCTTAGTTATCGCTTCTCTCCAATCTTTAACTTTATTTATAAACTGAAAATTGTTTTTGTTAAGCATTTTTTTTAAAATAATTCCAACTTCTAATAAATCATCATTAATTTTGTTTTCAAATTTGTTTTTTAGTTCATTCACAAGTTTACTTTTATCTATTATAGTTGTATTATTTTTTATTATTTCCATCAGCTGTTTTAGTGAAATTTTTGTTATATTTTTTCGTATTCCGTATTTTGATAAAAGAATAAAATCTTCCTCTTTAAGCAATGGATTTATTTTTACAACAGGAATATCGTAGTTTTCTTCCAAGTCAATAGTAGACAAGATTAAATCAATATTTTTATAATTAGGCATTGAAGTTTTAATCAGATAGTATGGCAAAACATCCACAATATCCAAGTCATAATTTTCCTTGAGGCTCTGCTCAAGCACCTTTGAACTGCCATAACCCAGTCCACAAATTAAAATTACTTTTTTAGTTTTTTCAGAAGTGTTTCTTTCGATAGAAGCCTTTATATGAAAGCCCATAAGAGCAATTTCATCTTCTGGAAACTTTACTTCAAAAAGTCCTTCAATTTCCTTTATAGCTTTATTTACTACATCCAAAATAGGATCTTTTTCTAAAATTAATTCCTGAAAAATCGAATTTTTAATTTGAATATTATTTTTTATTCTATACATAGCAGGCTTTATATGGTATAAAAGTCCGTTATATAGTATTTCATCACGTGTCAAGTCAGTTTTTACAATTTTGCTCACTTTGGAAATCATTTTTTTTATAATCAGTTCCTCGTTTATCCAGTCTTCAAACGAATTATTTTTTAAACTGTTTATATTTATCCCCATTATTAAATCTGTTATTTCAATCAATATCTCAGTCTTTATTTCATTTTTATTCAAAATGTTTTTTAAAATTTTTTCAATTTTTTTGTATTCTTCCGTATTAATTAAAAATTTCTTTGCAGTCAAATCATTGCTGTTTTCATAAATTTTCTCGAAATTTAATAAAATTAACACATAAGAAAATATTTTATTATAGCTTTCCTCATTTATATTTAAAAACATCACTTTTTCAATTTCTACAATAAATTTTTTTGTATTTTCAATATTTTTTTGTTTGATATATTTGAAGAAATAACGATAAACCTGTGCCTTTACTACTTTTGAAGAATTTTTATCATTAAGGGAGTCAAATATTTTCTCCAAAAGTTCAATTTTTTTTATGAGAATGTCCCGAAAGTTACCATTAAGGCGATAACCATTAGCATTTTTATAAACTAGCTCAATTTTCTGCATTTTAAATTTTTTTGACATTAATTTCAAATCTTTTTTTATTGTCGTTCTGGAAATTTCAAGCTCCTCACATATTTTCGTAATATTAAGCCCTTTTTCATCAAAAAATAATATTAGTTTTAAAATACTTATCCTATCTTCCATAGATAATTTATGAATTTTTTCCAAAATCTCAAATAAATTTTTAAAATCCTGATTAGTGTCAAGAGAAATGCTATTTTTAGCCTTTTTAGTAATTTTGTAGTCAAGTAACCGCAAAATGCTGTCGATGTTATTAATATAATATCTGGCCGCCCTGTCTGAAACTCCATATTTCTCAGATATTAATTTAAAATTATATTTTTCCCCTTTAATAAGGTTATTTAATATTTCAGTTTCCCTATAGTTTAACATAATATTCACCTTTCTATAATAAGGATACCTCTATAAATTAAAATAATCAATTTACATTACACTTCAAATATATTTGAAAAAATGTTACCCTCTGTTTTTTTATTTAGAATTTTATTTTTTGTGGTATAATTTAAATATATTTAACAACTAATCTTAATATTTTGAGGAGAGATTGAATGAATAAAATTATTGAGCAGAAACTGAAAGAAATTGAAGAAAAGGAAAATATAAAAATTATTCTTGCTGTGGAATCTGGAAGTCGTGCTTGGGGATTTGCTTCGCCAGATAGCGATTATGATGTGAGATTTATTTATGTAAGGGAAACTAAGGAATATTTGAAACTTAATGAAATTCGGGATGTAATAGAATGGCAGCTTGATGAAACACTGGACATTAGCGGCTGGGATATAAGAAAAACATTAAAATTATTGTATAAAACAAATCCAACTTTATTTGAATGGTGTAATTCTCCAATTGTGTATAAAAAAACAGAAGAATTTGAAGAATTAAAAAATTTATTACCGCAATATTTTTCTCCTAAAAAAAGTTTGTACCATTACTTGAATATGGCAAAAACAACCTATCGTGAACATTTAATAGGAGATAAAGTAAGAACAAAAAAATATTTTTATGCCTTACGTTCTTTATTTGCTGCAAAATGGATAATTGACAAAAATATTTGTCCGCCAATGGAATTTTCAAAACTTTTAGACGAGGAATTAAAAAATGAGGAAAATATAAAAGTAGAAGTAGAAATAGAAAAATTATTAGGAAAGAAGATAAAAATGCCAGAAATGGATTATTCAGAAAAAGTGGAAATTCTTAATGAATATATTGAAAAGAACTTTGAAATAGTAGAAGAAGCGATTAGTAAAATAAATGATAAAAAACATACTTGGGAGGAATTAAATGAGTATTTCTATAAAATTTTGAAATAATAGAAAAATATAGATTAATACTAAACCCTATTTAAATAACGAATTTATTACAAACTTTTCTAATAAAGGATATAAACCTAATGTTTTCAAATAATTTAAGATATAATTCTTATTTTTAAACGGGATTTAGTATAAATTGTAAGAAATATTTATAAAAATAGAAAAATTTTAAGGATAGATGAAAATATCAAGGAAATTCACTTGACAAGTAAAAGGAAATAATATATAATTAACTAATATGAGCCTTTCCCACAAAGGACCGTTATTCTATAAAATAGAGAATAAAAACAGGAGGAAACAAAGTGAGTAAATACACTGTAATGCAAAAAAAAGAAGAAGTTGTAAGAAACTGGTATGAGATAGACGCAGAAGGAAAAGTGCTTGGAAAACTAGCTACTGAAATCGCAGTTAGATTAATGGGTAAACATAAGCCAAGCTACACACCGCACGTTGACGGAGGAGATTTTGTTATCGTATTAAACGCTGATAAAATTGCTGTAACGGGGAATAAATTATTAGACAAGAAATATTACAGACATAGTGGATATCCAGGTGGATTGAAAGTAAGAAATTTAGAAGAAATGTTACAAAAACAACCTACTGAAGTAATCAGAAAAGCTGTAGAAAGAATGTTGCCTAAGAACAAATTAGGAAGCCAAATGATTAACAGATTGAGATTATTCACAGGAACAGAACATACGCATACAGCGCAAAAACCAGAAAGAATAGAGTTATAGGAGGTAAATTTTCGTGGCAGAAAAAATTCAATATTTAGGAACTGGAAGAAGAAAAACTTCAGTAGCAAGAGTAAGATTAGTACCAGGTGAAACTGGAGTAACAATAAATGGAAAAGATATGAGAGAATATTTTGGTGGAAGAGAAATCTTGGCTAAAATAGTAGAACAACCATTAGAATTGACAGATACTTTAAACAAATACGGAGTAAAAGTTAATGTAATCGGTGGAGGAAACACAGGGCAAGCAGGAGCAATCAGACACGGTGTTTCAAGAGCTTTATTAGTAGCTGACGCTGAATTAAGAGGAGCTTTAAAAGAAGCAGGATTCTTAACAAGAGATTCAAGAATGGTTGAAAGAAAAAAATACGGGAAAAAGAAAGCAAGAAGAAGCCCACAATTTTCAAAAAGATAGGAAAAAATATAATAAAAGATATTTTATATGCCCTTGGAAACACTGGTTTTCAGGGGTTTTTATTTTGGAAAAAGTATGGAAAAGTATAGAAATGTATGCCTACAATATACACACAATATACAGGCAATATACAAAATATATAATAAAACTAAATTTAAAAGTTTACTCAAACCCCATTAGTATTTAATTTAACAGTTTAATATTAAAGGAGTTTGAGTTTACTTGACAATAATCATTTTTTCTATTATTTTTATTTTAACAAACTATTGTGGTAATTTCAGTTGACTTTTGTGTATAAAACCGTATCCAACTTTATCTGATCCTCCTTCAAAATATACGATATATTTCCAATCTCCAAAATCCTGTGTTATTGCTGCATAATAATCATTTGGAACTTTTTCTATTACATCATATTGTTTAGAAGGACCTTTTCTTATATTCGTATAACCTTCTTTTGAATATATTATATATGGATTATAATCATCAAAATCTATTCTGCTGCTATTTTCATATTCACTTGTTATTCCTGGTATTTTAACTGTTGTAGATGAAACTTTTTCATGTTTTACTATTTCTGCATAGTAAAAAGATATACCACAGCAGTTTCCATATAATTTTACAGGTTTCAAAGTGAGTTTTACAGGTTGAGCAACATATCCCCAGTCATTCTTTTTCATTTTACTTTCAATATCAGGAGATATTTCCTTTCCTATATTAAGTATTCTGTTATACATTCCTTTTCCATTAACTTCTCCATATATATCTCCAGGCCATACAATAAGAACATGATTCATAAATTTTCCTTTATCTTCAGGAGTAAATTCCAAAAATATATTAAAACCTCCCGTTCCGCTGTCACCTTCTTCAGGAATAGGAAAAACTGTATATTTGTCGAACTTTCCATGTCTATTCCATACAAAACGCAGCATTCCCCTAGCTTCTGTAGTAATATTATCTCCATAATTATTTTTTCCAAATGAAACACATGTAATCATAAGCATTATTATAAGCAATATTTTTTTCATATTAAACTACCTCCTTTCTTCATTTATTTCTATAAATTTTCAACTTTTAATTTAATTTTTATTATAAATTATACCTTATATTTTATAAAAATCTAGATTTTTCTTGACTAAAAAATCAATTTTTAGAAAATAATAATTAAAAATTTTTGATTTTGAAATACAATATTTTTATATTATTTATGCGGGAAATTAAGAAAAAGAAATATGTTTTGAAAAAACAGGTAATTTAATTACCTGTTCTTTGTAAACTAAAAGTATTGATTTGTCGATATCATAATTTTATTCCTTATCTTCCTTTACAAGTTAATCATATCATATAGATATTAAAGAAAAATGAGAACTTTTAAATTTATCTTTCAAATATTAAAATTAATTATTTTTATAAAAATTAAGAAAATAATTATTTACCATTGTTGAAATAAAGTTTTGAAAATTTTAAAAAATAAGGTATAATTGATTAAATAAATCAAATTGGAGGAAATAATGAAAAAGATGAAATTTTTGGTGGTTGTCATGATTTCTGCAGTAATTTTTACAGCATGCGGAAATAAATACAGCGTTGATAATCTTAAAAAAAATGACAAGCTGTTGAAGGAAACAATTTTGAAATGTAAGGAAAAACATGATGAAAAGATTTGTAAAAATGTTGAGCAGGCACAGAATGAGTTGGCATTAGAGGCTTGGAATAAGGTAAAACCTGAAATTAAGGCAAGACTTGATAAGGTTTCAAAAGCGATGGAAGCTGGAGATTTTATGGCAGGAATGAGTGAAGTTCCAGAAAAATATTTGAAGTACCAAGCTGACAAATCTTCAATGACAGTGGAGCAATTAAAGGAAATGACAAAGAAAGTATTTGACAATTTAACAAAAGGAATGAAAGTTACAAAAAATAACTATGATATTGAAAATGCAAAAGCCGGAAGAACTGAAACAGGAAGAAATTATGCTATTATTCCTACAACGATTGTAATGGAAGTTAATGGAAAATCAGTGGAAACAAAAGGTAAATCAATGGCATTTGAAGATGAAAATAAATGGTACATTATTAATTTTGATAAAGATTTTATATTTTTCATCAAAGGTGTGTATCCTGATTTAGCAGAAGTAAAAGCAGATTAGGCAAAATTTTAGACAATTTAATAGAAAAAATACTGGGGAGCGATTTTGCTGAGAATTAAACCCATATAACCTGATACAGGTAATACTGTCGGAGGGAGTATTTTATATAAAATAAAAAATAATTTGAAATAATGGTAAAATAATTTTAAAGTTATTTTTGTTTATTTTTTTAAATTATAAAAAAATTTATAGAAATATAGAATCTCCTTGTGATAAGGGGATTTTTTATTTGAAAAAATTTTTGAAATTTAGAATACTTGAAAATTTATAAAAAAATTTAATTAGAAAATATCCTAAAAGTAAAATTTTTTAAAGTTATGAAATTTAAAATGTTGAAAAAATTTATTATAAAAAAATAAAATTAAAGAAAGGAATGATAAATTATGGGAAAAAAAGAAATTAATGCGAGTATTGCAATTCAGTTATTGCCAAATGTTGTGGGAAATGAGGAAATTGTAAGAGTTGTTGATGAAGTTATTGAATTTATTAAAAGCAAAGGGTTAAAAATGAATGTTGCTCCATTTGAAACGACGATAGAAGGGGATTTTGACGAGCTTATGGAAATTGTTAAGGAATGTCAAGTTGTGGCTGTGAAGGCGGGGGCTGAGGGTGTAATGTCGTATGTAAAAATAAATTATAAACCGAAAGGAGATATTTTAAAGATTGATGAAAAAATTTCAAAATATAACAGATAAAATTGCACCAAGTATTATTATTGCTATATTGCTGATGATTTGGCAAATTTTGTCAATGGTAAATATTATTCCAAAATTTATGCTGCCGTCGCCATTTGAAGTTGTAAAAGCGTTTATTTATGATTTTCCACTGCTTATGGAGCATACAAAAATTACTCTGCTTGAAGCATTTTTGGGGCTTGGGCTGGGAATAATTCTTGGATTTTCCGTGGCAGTTGTTATGGATAGGTTTGAATATGCGTATAAAATGATTTATCCTGTTTTGGTGATTACGCAGACAATTCCGACGGTTGCTATTGCGCCTCTTTTGGTACTTTGGCTGGGATATGGAATATTGCCCAAGATTACGCTTATTGTGATGACTTCGTTTTTTCCGATAACTATTGGGCTTCTGGATGGATTTCGTTCAGCTGATAAGGATATGTTAAATTTGTTAAAAACGATGGGAGCAACGCCATTTCAGAACTTTATTCATGTTAAATTGCCAGGCTCATTAGGATATTTTTTTGCAGGGCTTAGAATTTCAGTTTCATATTCTATTATTGGAGCGGTTGTGGCTGAATGGCTTGGTGGATTTAGCGGACTTGGAGTTTATATGACAAGAGTGAGAAAATCGTATTCATTTGATAAGATGTTTGCGGTAATTTTTCTTATTTCTGCAATAAGCCTGCTGCTTATGTATCTTGTAAAAAAAATACAGAAATGGTGCATGGTTTGGGAAAAGTAAATTTTTAAATAAAAAAATTCAAAATAAAAGTGAAGAGAGGTATAAAAAATGAAAAAAATTTCAAAAATTTTAATTTTATGTTTAATCTTGGTTTTGGCTGTTTCGTGTGGAAAATCTAAAAATAATCAGAAAATAAAAATCGTACTGGACTGGGTACCAAACACTAATCATACAGGACTTTATGTGGCAAAAGACCTAGGGTATTTCAAGGAGGAAGGACTGGATGTGGAAATTGTGCAGCCGCCTGAAGGGAGTACAACGGCACTTATTGGAGCCGGAGGAGCAGAATTTGGAATAAGTTTTCAGGATACATTGGCAAAATCATTTGCAAAGAAGAATCCTGTACCAGTGACGGCTGTTGCAGCAATTCTTCAGCATAACACATCTGGAATTATTTCGTTAAAGGAAAAAGGCATTGATTCGCCAAAAAAACTGGAAGGTAAAAAATATGCCACTTGGGAAGACAATATTGAGCAGGCTATTTTGAAAAAATTAGTAACAGATGATAAAGGTGATTTTTCTAAAGTAAAATTAATTCCTTATACTATAACAGATGTTGTAACTGGCTTAAAGACTGATGTTGATGCTGTCTGGGTTTATTATGCGTGGGATGGAATTGCTACAGAAAGGGCAGGGCTTCAGACAAATTTTCTAAAAATTCGTGACTATGGAGAAGAACTTGACTATTACAGCCCTGTAATTATCGCAAATAATGACTTTCTGAAAAAAAATCCTGAAATTGCAAAAAAAGTTTTGAAGGCAATAAAAAAAGGGTATGAATACGCAATGAAAAATCCAGAGGAATCAGCAAAAATTTTGGTAAAAAATTCTCCAGAACTTGATATAAATCTTGTAACAGCTAGCCAAAATTGGATTTCTAAAGAATATCAGTCTGATGCAAAGGAATGGGGAATAATTGATGCAAGACGTTGGAACAGATTTTATGAATGGCTTTACAAAAATAAAGCTGTAGAGCGTGAAATACCAAAGAATTTTGGATATAGTAACGAGTATCTGAAATAGAAAATTTATTAAAAGGAGAAATATTAAGTGAAGAAAAACAAAAAGCTTGAAATAAAAGATATTTCCATTTCTTTTGAAAATAAAAAAGTTTTGGAAAATGTTTCGATTGATTTGTATGAAAATGAGCTGGTTTGTATTCTAGGAGTGAGTGGTGCTGGGAAAACAACGTTGTTTAACATTATTGCAGGACTTTTAAAACCTGATTGTGGAAATGTGAAAATGAATGGAGAAGATATAACTGGAAAATCTGGAAAAATAAGCTACATGTTGCAAAAGGACTTGCTTTTACCTCATAAAAAAATTATTGACAATGTAGCACTTCCGCTTGTAATAAGAGGTGAAAATAAAAATAAGGCACGGGAAATTGCAAAGCCGTATTTTAAAGATTTTGGATTGGAAGGTACAGAAAATTTGTATCCAAGTAAACTATCAGGTGGAATGAAACAAAGGGCGGCATTGCTTAGAACATATTTATTTTCCAGTGAAGTTGCTCTTCTTGACGAGCCTTTCAGTGCATTGGACGCAATTACAAAGCATAAAATTCATAGCTGGTATCTGAACATAATGAACAAAATTAAGATGTCAACTTTGTTTATCACCCATGATATTGATGAGGCGATACTGCTTTCTGACAGAATTTATATTTTGGCAGGCAGTCCAGGTAAAATTGTCGCTGAAATAAAAATTGACTTGAAAAAGATTGACAATAAAGAATACAATAATGAAGAGATTACGATGTCAGAAGAATTTATTGAATATAAGAGGGAAATCTTGAAATATTTGTAAGTAAGATGGAAAAGAGATTTAAAAAGTTGGAAATAAAAAAGCCTTGAAATAAGATTTTTACAAAATTATGTAGAGTAAAAGTTTATTTAAGGCATTTTTTAGTTATATTTCTTTTGAAAAATCGTGTTTAATAAGTTCAATGAATGTAAATTTACCATCTTCATACTCATATTTGAAAATAGCACAGTTTGGAACGCTTTTAAGTGGCGGATTGTTGCTCCATTTTTCAAAAAATACACGGCATACCATTCCGTGACTTACAGCCAGAACAGAATCACAATTATCTTTTTCCATAATTTGAGTTAAAGTTTCATTCACTCTTTTTGCCACATCTTCCCAGTTTTCTCCTCCAAATTTTCGGAAAAAATTCTTATATTCATTTGGAAACAAATCTTCACTTTCACTTTCAAACAATCCAAAATTCCATTCTTTTAGCCCTTTCAGTTTTTCAGATTTTACTTCGTTTCCAGTTACAATTTCAAGCGTGTCGCTAGCTCTTTCCTGAGTAGAGGAGTAAGCCGCATCAAAAGTAATTCCGTTATCTTTAAAATATTTTCCAGCTACTTTAGCTTGTTTAATTCCCTCATCAGTTAATGGAGAATCACAGCTTCCTTGAATTTTTTTCCGCAAATTAAATAAAGTCTGTCCATGTCGCATTAAATATAAAGTTTTTTTCATAATTAACTCATTCCTTTCTATTTTTTGTAAATATTTTATTTTAGCTACTGTTTATTTTTAGTATTATTATACCACATTTTTTTGTAAGTATTAGAGTTTCTAAAAATTTAATAATGTTGATTTTAGGATATAAGTTTGGTATAATATGCTCAAATCCATTTAAAACTAAGTTAGATATGTCTAAAGTTAAAGTAAAATAGTTGTAACTTTTGAGTTTAATTCTAAAGGGAAATTGGTACTAAAATATGTATAAAAAGGAGGAAATTTAGAAAATGAATAAAAATAAAATCGCAAAAATATTACTATTATTTGTTATCATCCTATTTGGATTAGGAAAACTGTATTTAAGCAGAAATAATAATATAAATGCAAAGGAAAATTCTTCAAAGGAATTTGTTACGCAAAATAAGAGAAATAGCAAAAAGAATGCTATTAAACAGAAAAATATAGAAAATAAAAATGGAAAACGTACTCGAAATACTTCAAATCAAGGAAATAGAAAATATCAAATTGATTATGATCATGTAATTGGTGGAGATGAAAATTCACAAGGGAAAGTTACCGGTGGACATTCACTTTTGCGTGGAGATGTAAGAATTGTGAAAAAAATTGGAAATTCAGCTAAAAATGGAGTGTATAGAGCAAGTATTGAAGTGAAGAAAAAAGATGGAACTTGGCAGGCAAAAACTTCTAATGGTGGAGTAAATACGATGTTTCCAGAAAACTGGGATGAAGCCAGAATTATTGACGAGATAAACTCAGCTTGGGAAAATAGGAAAGACGTGAAAGGCAGAGATAACAATATGTGGCAAGGAATCAGCAAAAGCGGAGTTTTAATCCGTGGTTACAAAAGCCCAAGAATAACAGCCTATCCAGTTTATGAAAATCGTTAGAAACTGAAATTTTTAGAAAGGAGATCAACTATGATTATAAAATTTAGCTATTACGAAGATGAAGATTTTGGATTGACTGCATTTCCAGAAATCAGATTTTCTGAAAAAGAAATAACAAAAAATAAAAAAAGTGAACATTTAGAAAAAAAGAAAGAAGAGTATACAAAATATTTAATAACTGGAATAATGGAAGATTTTCCAGATCTGGAAATAATTAATATTTTTTTACCACAGCTAGAAAAAGTTGAAACTGGGAAAGTGCAGGAAACTGTTTGGGATGGACAGGCTTTTCAGCATAAAATTAATAAGGAAAAAGTGGAATTTGAGCATACAATTTTTGGGATTTGTGAGGAATATCCGTTATGGAGCTGTAAATTTGAGGAATATAAAAAGGTGCTTGAAGGATGGGAAAAGTTTTTGGAAATGGAAGTTGATTTGAGAAGTGAAGTTGTGATGGAGGTTTGAAGAGAAATTTTCCTAGCCTTTTTGTTATAAAAATAAAAAAGACTATCTGAAAGAATACTTTTGATTCTAAATTAAGATAGTCTAATTTTTTATTAATTATTTTTGTAAATTTTTAAAATTAAGGTTTTAATTTAGCCAATTCATCTAAGTCAACGTCAGCATCATAATCCACATTGTCAAAATCAAATCCATTTAATTGCATGAATTCTTCTCTTGCTCCAGCATAATCGCTTATTTCCTTAAAGTTTTCAGGAGTAACTTTGTCCCAAAGAGCTTCTACTTCGGCTTGAACATCTTCACGCATTTCCCAGTTGTCTGGACGTAGTCTTCTTTCCTCGTCAATTACAGGCTCGTTTCCATAAACCATTTTAGTTAATAATCTATGTTTTTGTTGAATTGTACCTTCGTGAATGCCTTTTTCCTTCATTACTTTATAAAGCAATGCTGCGTATAATGGGAAAATAGGGATAACTGCACTTGCTTTTGTCATTAATGCCTTGCTTAGCGAAACATACGCTTCTCCGTTATATCTTTGTTTTAAAAAGTCATTTAGGACATCAGAAGTATGTTCCAAATCTCTTTTTGCAGCTCCAATTGTACCTTCCTTATAAATTCCATAAGTCACTTTTGGTCCTAAATATGAGTAAGCTACTGTTTTAAAGCCTTCAGAAAGAACGCCACCTTTATCAAGCGCTTCAATCCATAATTTCCAGTCTTCGCCTCCCATAACTTTTATAGTGCTTTTAATTTCTTCTGGAGTTGCGACTCCCATTGTAGTTTCTTCCATGATTTCTTTTTCAAAGTTAATAGTAGGACCTGTAATGTCCTTTGTTGTAGATTTTAATGCTGAACGGTAAGTTACGCCGTCAATGGGATCGGTTCTAACTGCACTTGCCAGGCTATAAATTAACAAATCGATTTTTCCGCCAAATTCTTCTTTGATGAATTTTATTACCTCATCTTTCATTTCCATTGAGAAAGCATCCCCAATGAAGTTTTTAGCAAATATTCCTTCCTTTTTAGCGGCTTCTTTAAAGGCAATTGAATTCCACCAACCGGCAGAACCTGTTCTTTTTCCTTCGATGCCTTTTTCAAAGGCAACTCCAATAGTTTCAGCTCCAGCTCCGAATGCTAATGAAATTCTTGTTGCAAGTCCATATCCAGATGAAGAACCGATAATTAACACCTTTTTTGGCCCTTCATATTTGTCTTGCGATTTCACATAGTCAATTTGCCTTTTTACAAATTCTTTTGCTCCGATTGGATGGTTTGTAAGTGCTAAACCACCTTTTAATCTAGGTTTTATAACCATTTTTTCTTTTCCTCCTAAAAAATTATTTATTATAATTATTTTTTCTTTTTTTAAAAAACTGTACATTTAAAATGATAACATATTTTACGGCATATTTTCAAGAAATATTTTAAATTAAATAGAAATAAATAACTTTGATATTCAAAATATTTTTGAAAATATTGATTAAAAAAAATTATGTGGTAAAATAATAGAGAAAGAAAGATTAACATAGAATCTTTGATGAAGTGAAGATTGTTATAAAAATATTGCTTGTGAATTTTTAGATGGAAAAATGGCTGACAAGATTAATGAAGGTGGCGATGAAAAAAGGATAAACAAGTATTGGATAATAATAAAAAAAGATGGAGGTAGATAAAAATGGGAATGACTATTGATTTCACAGGAAAAACAGTTTTGGTAACAGGGGCTGCAAAAGGTTTGGGAAAAGATATGGCGCTACTTTTTGCATCTTGTGGAGCGAATGTGCACATTGGGGATTTTAATTCAGAGGAAGCTGAAAAGACAGTCAGTGAGCTTAAGAATTTTGGAGTAAAGGCAGATTTTACAAAATGTGATGTTTCAAATGAAGAGGAAGTTCAAAAAATGGTAGAAAACGCAAAAACACTGGGAAATGGGAAATTAGATGTGGTAGTAAACGCAGCAGGAGTTATTTCCATTGAAGATTTGTTTTACACAGATGCAAAAGAAATGCAACGAGTGTTGAATATTAATGTCGTGGGTTCAGCGTTAGTTTTAAAACATTCTTTGGAAACTATGATAAAACAGAAATCTGGAAACATAATACTGGTATCGTCGATTGCTGGTAGAGAAGGTATGGATATGCTGCAAATTTACAGCGCTTCAAAAGCAGGAGTCACTTCACTGGTTCAAAGCGGAGCAAAACTGGGAGCACCGTATAATGTTCGTGTAAATGGTATTTTACCAGGAATTATCCGTACATCAATGTGGGAAGAGATATTGGACGGAATGGCACATAACTGGAATCCCAACAATAAAGACGAAGTGTCGCCCAAAGTTCGTGAGGAATTGTGGAAAAAATCTGTAGAAGCGATGATACCTTTGGGGCGGGCTCAAAAAGGGGAAGATATAGCATATGCAACTGCCTTTTTAGCTTCTGATTTTGCAAAGGAAATCACAAATGAATGTTTGTCAATTGATGGCGGAACTACCGTTGGAAGATAGGAAACTTTATAAAATAGCACAAGGAACCTCGTAATTAAAAATCTGGGATGAATTGTGCTATTTTTAAATTGAAAAAATATTATGAAAATTAAAAATATAAAAAGGAAAAGTAAAAATTGGATGATAAAAAATTAATAATATTAGAAGAAAAATTAAAAAATGAGTTGTCAGAAGATAAAATAAATTATATAAACAAATATAAATTAAAAATAAACGATAAAAGACAATGGATGACGACTAAAAATAATGTTCCTGAGAGAGTCTATTTTTCACATAATTTTATTTTGAAAAATACAATATTAGAAGTTATTTTTAGAAAGTATCAATTGTGTTATGCGAAATTAAAATATTTCAGAGAAAACCTTGATAAATTTTCATATTTTAAATATGATTCAAAATTAGGATTTATTAAAACAGAATTTTGGGATATTGAATTTTTTTGTCACAAAAAATCAGGGAAATACATTGATTTGAGATATTTGCAACAAATAACAGAGATAGAGGTATTTTTAGAATTTATTAATTGGCTTGAGAATTTATAGGGGAAGAGAGTTATTTAGAAATTAAGAAAAATATTTTGAAAAATTGAAATAGATCCCATTTTTTGATATAATTTATTCATTAAAGTAAAAATTTTAAGAATGATCAAGGAGGGTTGCTGTGATAAAAAGAATAAACACGAAAAGTGGGAAAACAATTTCGTATGTATATAATTTGAAAGATGAAGATTATAGAATTGTGTCTGAAAGATTGGAGATGGATGAGGAAAAGATAAAAAATGTCATTGATGAGGAAATTTTTACTCCAAGAATTTCAAAATCAGATTGGGAAATTTATAAATTGTATTATCCGACTGTGAAGAAACCCATGAGAGATAAAGAGGTTACATCTTACGAGATTAATCCAATTGTAATTTGTATGAAAGAAGACAAGGTTGTCATTTTGGATGATGATTATTATGAAAATTTTTACGATTTTGTTGAAGAATATGCTGAATTGAGAGATGACATTCTTGAGGAAAATCGTTTTTTTCTGAATATGCTTCATAAAATTTCTCAAAGTTTGTATAAATATGTGCGAATTTTGATTGGGGAACACGACAAGATTGAAACAGTTTTGAGAGAGCAGCAAAGTAATGAAAAATTAATTTCGCTTTCAGAAGTGGAACAAGGTTTTTATGTTTACAATATTGCTATGAGAAACTTGGATTATGTCGTTGAAAATTTGAAGGAAGATGAGCAATTTGAGCAATATGAAGAATATATGACGAGAATTTTACAAGAAATAAACTTTACACTTGATTTATCGTCTTCATACTGTGAAATTTGTAAGACGACACGAGAAACATATTCTTCGTACATTGGCAATAATATGAATATTACAATGAAGCTTTTAGCAGCAGCAACAATATTGATTACAGTTCCGAATATGATTTTTGGATTTTATGGAATGAATGTGAAATTACCCCTTCAAGACACAGGATTTTTTGCTTTGGGAATAATTTTTGTAATAATGGTAGTGCTGATGGTACTTTTATGGAAATATTTGAAAGATAAATTTTTATAGAATTAGGTTTTTTCGTGCTGTTAAAGTTAATAAAACTTGAAATTTACTTTGTTTTACTTAAGATACCAAAAAACTGGACACTGAAAATTGAAAGGTTTGGAGGTATTTTTTTTGTTTAAAATAAAGTTGCTAAAAGGGAAAAAAGTCGGTATACTTATAGTAGAATAAAAATAATAAATTAAGGAAAGGAATGGTAATGATGAAAATAAACAAATTTATTGACCATACAATTTTGAAAGCAATGGCTACGAAGGAAGATGTAAAGAAACTATGCGATGAAGCAAAAGAATACGGTTTTTATTCAGTTTGTGTAAATGGGGCGAATGTTGGATATGCGTTTAGTCAAGTTAAGGACAGCGATGTGAAAGTTGCAGCAGTAGTTGGATTTCCTTTAGGAGCGATGGCGACTGATGTGAAGGTGTTTGAAGCGAAAAAGGCGATTGAAGACGGTGCTTCTGAAATTGATATGGTTATTAATGTTGGGGCATTGAAGGACAAGGATTATGATTTAGTGGAAAACGAAATTAGAAAAATAAAAGAGGCGATTGGAAACAATGTTTTAAAGGTAATAATTGAAACTTGCTATTTGACTGATGAGGAAAAAGTAAAAGCATGTGAACTCTCAGTTAATGCAAATGCTGATTTTGTAAAAACTTCGACAGGTTTTGGAACTGGAGGAGCTACATTCGAAGATGTAGAACTTATGAAAAAAACTGTCGGTGATAAGGCACAAGTAAAAGCAAGTGGTGGAGTAAAGGATCTTGAAACTGCGAAAAAATATATTGAATTAGGAGCAACAAGGCTAGGGACAAGTTCAGGAATCGCTATTGTAAAAGGGTTGGAAAGCGAAAAAACTGGCTATTAAATTTTAGTCAATTAAAGAAGAACATAATAATAGACTTTTTCAAAAACTATATGTTTTTAGAATTTAATAAAAGAAGTATCATGAAGCAAGGGGTTAATACCCCTTGTTAAAGTAAAAAATTGAATAACAAATATTTATGCAACAAAAAATTAAGAATTTTTATCAGAAAGAAAAGAAGTTTAAAATTGAAAATAGTATATTAATGGGTATGTAAACTTTCACAAACAGTTGTCAGTAAAATGTAAAGGAGAAGTGAGTGTATTATGAAACTTAAAAATTTTAAATTTATAAATGTTTTCTTTTGTTGCTTTCTTCTGTTAATCTCTATGTTCTCTTTTGGGCAAAGTAAAAAATCTGATGAGATTATTTTGACTGATGATGGAGTAATTTTGAATTTGAAGGGAACATTTAAAATTAATTGGGATAAAAGTGATCCAGATGTACCATGTTCTGCAATAGAATATGGGGAAATGCTGTTTTATCCTGATAACAAGGACATTATGAATGGGAAAGCGATAGTTTTGAAGCCTAGGGATTTTGATTATCATAACTGGGATGAAAGTAGAAATGCCGAAAAGGAATTTTCTGACATGGAGAAGGCTAAAGTTGAAATATTAAAAAAAACTTTTCTAGAAGAATTTGAAAAAATGAAAAAAATTCAAAAAGGAGAACTGCAATCTCCAGTAAGAGTTAAAATAAAAAAAGTAACACCATACACAGAATGTGATTTTACGACAGCTTATGCTAGACTTATTGAAATAAAAAAAATTGATGGTACAAAATCAAAAATTACAAAACTTAAAGTGAAAAAAAAATTGGATGACTCAGATGATTTTGATGAACCGCATTTAGATGAAGTGGATGACTTGAAAAAATATGAAATAAGTTCAAAGGACGGATACGCAAATATACGTGAAAAGCCGACTACAGATTCAAAAATTGTTTTGAAATTAAACAATGAAGCAGTTATAAAATATATCACAAAATATGGCGATTGGTATTATGTTTACTTTGCTGATTATCCTTCTGATACCGAGAAAGAGTGGAAAGTTAAAGAATATAGGGGATTTATTCATAAGAGCCAGTTGAAAAAATATGTTGATTAAAGTGTTTTTGTAAAAAAATTTTAGAAGGTGCAGATTATAATACATTTGAAGTGTTTCCAAATGGAGATGGAAAAGATAAAAATCGAAGTTATGAATATTTGACTAAAGATGAATTGAAATGGTTTTAATCAACAGGAAACTAGTTGCTTATACAGATAAAATAAAAAGGATAGGAAATAAAAAATGGAATTTAGAATAATGACTTACAATATTTATGGAGCAAGGCTTACTAATGGAAAGGAACTTGCTCGGAGCGTGAAAAAATACAAGCCTGACTTTATTGGACTTCAGGAAGTTGACAGGAATACAAGAAGAAGCAAATTTAGGGATGTAGCTCAAGAAATGGCACAAGAATTAGGATATAATTATTATTATTTTCAAAAGGCGATGGATTTTGATAGTGGAGAATATGGAATTGCTTTTATTTCAAAATATGATGTGAAAAATATTTATATTCATCAATTGCCTGGAAGCAGTAAGGAAAAAAGACAGATTTTGGCAGCAAGATTGAATACCCAAAAATTTAAAAAGAAAATCTTGGTTGTAAATACACATCTTGATAACAGTTTGGACAATAAAACTGAGGAATTGGCTGATTTGTTTGCTGCAATTGAGGAATTTAAGGGCGATGTGAAGTTTTTGTGTGGAGATTTTAATCTTTTGCCAACGACAGAATATTATGCGAAAATTAGGAAAGATTGGAATGACAGCTATTTTGAGGGTAAAGATTTGGAAAATAAGAAAAATTTTGAAAATAGGGAGCTTGAAACAGCTAGAATTGATTATGTAATGGTCAAAAAGGGGACGGATTACAAAGTAAAAAAGAGTTTTTATATTAATGATGATTCGAGGGATTGGACGAAATTGTCGGATCATTTGCCGTATATGGCGGTTGTTGAGGTGGAATAAATTTATTGGAAATGATTTTGAAATTTCTTGAATTAAGACATGTCTTAAAACTCTCAAAATGATGAATTTTTAACAAATTTTTCTAAATTCAAAAATAATAAATATTGATTTTATCGTACTTTGTACAATTTCTAAAATCAAAAAATATTAAAAATAACATAGATTTTGAGTTTTCAGACATAACTTAATCTTAAATTTTAAAAAACTTTTTATTTTAAATCAGGAGTGAGTTTTTGATCAGTGCAGAAAAATTTCGAAGATTAATAGGGGTATGGTGAGAATACCACTGCTAAAAAAGAATAAAAAAATATATTTATTTTAACAAAAAGACAGCAAGAAGTCTCCGATTTCTATAAGTGGGAGATGAATTGCTTTTTTTGTAAAAAAATTGAAAAAAGGATACGTCTATGATACAATTTTTGTATAAAATATTGAAGAGAAATCTTAATGATAAATTTCTAAAGAAATAATTAAAAATAATACTCAAAATCAAAAGGAGGTGTAATTTTATGAAATATAATTTAGCATTCAAATACAGAATTTATCCAAATAAAGATCAAGAATTATTGATAAACAAGACTTTTGGATGTGTTCGTTTTGTTTACAATACAATTTTGTACACTGCGAATAAAATTTATGAAGAAACTGGAAAAAATAAAATAATTACACCTGCCAGTTTGAAAAGTGAAAATCAATTTTTGAAAGAAGTAGATAGTTTGGCACTTTCAAATGCTCAATTAAATGTAAAACGCTCGTTTACGAATTTTTTCCAGAAGAGAGCAAAGTTTCCAAGGTTCAAATCTAAAAAGAATAATGTTAAAAGTTATACGACAAATTGTGTGAACAATTCGATACGAATAGAGGAAAACAAATATTTGGTTTTGCCAAAATTGAAAAGAGTAAAATTGAAATATCATAGAGAAATACCAAAGAATTATAGAATAAAGTCGGTAACACTAACAAACAGTAATGGAAATTACTATGTTTCTATTTTGACGGAATTTGAAAAAGAAATCCAAAAAAATCCAAGTAATGATAAAGTGATTGGACTTGATTTTTCAATGTCTGAATTATTTGTCAGTTCTGAAAACCAAAGAGCTGATTATCCAAAATATTTTAGGATGTTGGAAGAAAAATTAAAGAAATTACAAAAATCATTGTCAAGAAAAGTGAAATTTTCTAAAAATTGGCATAATCAAAAATCGAAAATATCAAAATTGCATGAGTATATCAAAAATTGTCGAAGAGATTTTTTACATAAATTATCAAAAAAATTGTCTGAAGCGTATAATGCTGTGGTTGTTGAGGATTTGAATATGAAGGGGATGAGTCAGGCATTAAATTTTGGGAAAAGTGTAGGAGATAATGGATGGGGAATGTTTTTGAGAATGCTTGAGTATAAACTGATGTTTTTAGGGAAACAATTTTTGAAGATAGATAAGTGGTTTCCATCGTCGAAGACTTGTAGTAAATGCGGAAACGTTAAAGAGAAATTGAAATTATCAGAAAGAAGTTATAAATGTGAGTGCTGTGGAATTGAAATTGATAGAGATTACAATGCGGCATTGAATATAAAAAACATTGGAAAAGCAATGTTGGAATATTAAGAAAATAAAAGAAGACAGGGTAGGAACTACCCGAAGAGCTTGGTAAATATATTTGGCTAGCAAAAGCAGATACTTCCCAAGAAGTTCCCGCTTTTAAAAGCGGGAGTAGTTCACTGAATTGCAAAGGAATCTGGGAAATATTACTACAAAAACTTTGACAGAGCAATTGAGAGAACTTGAAGATAAAAAAATAATAAAAAGAACTATTTATCCTGAAATTCCTCCAAAAGTTGAATATTCTCTAACTGACATAGGTAGTTCTATTGAGCCTGTATTAAAAACTTTATGCGATTGGGGAAATGAATACTTGGAATTGCTCGATAATAATACTATAAATAAGGTTTAAAAATAAGTTATGCGGAAACAAAATTTGCAAGTAAGAAATATTTTCTATCATAATAGAGTCGTTAAAGCTACTATTTAATGAAATAAAGGTATGTGTATGGCTTTTAATAAATTTAAAAATGATAAAGTATCGTTGTAATTTTTGTTGATGGAAGAAAAATATAATCTCGAAATACCAGCAAGAATATCAATGAATGATTATAAAAAAGAAGAATGGTTATTAAATTTACCGTTGTATATAATAGCAGAAATTAGAAATATTGTAAAAAAAGAAAAAAATGATTAAAAAATGACTGATATTTTGACTGATAAAATGACTGATAAAGAGTTACAAAGGCTGAAAATACTGGAAGTGTAATTATATTGACAATAGTGAGGCTCAAAAAATTTTGAATGTTTCGGATTCTACGGCGAGAAGATTTTTGAATAAACTTGTGAAAGGTGAGATTTTGGAGGCGTTTGGAGAGAAGAAAGGGAGAAAGTATAGGAAGAAATAATAAAATATGGAGATAAATTGAATGAAAATAAGATATTCAAAATTTGAAATTAATATGTGGGATATATTTTTTCTAATACTGTTTTTAGGAGATTTATTAGGAGGAATTGATATTTTATTTAATAAAAAAGAAAAAGTTGGAATAATTTTTTTGGTTATTGGAATAAGTTATTTTGTATACAGATTTCTTTTGGTAATGATTGTTAAAAATAAGATGAAATTTGATTTTTCTGATTATGAAGTGAGAATAAAAGGTCTATTTTTTGAGAAAACTATTGCATATGATGATATAAAAACTTTGACAGTGAGAAAAAATATATTAGGTTCGTATGATATTCTTTTAAACTTTGACAGCTCAATAAATATTTATAAGTATTTCTGTAATTTAATAATTGATGTTTCAATAGAAAGTAATCATAAAAAAAGTTATATTTTTTGTGACATAAAAAATAAAGATGAAATTTTGGAATATTTGTTGGAGAAAATAGGTTATCCAAAAAAAGAAATTCGTGAAAAAGTGAATGGAGAAAAATTATATGTGAAATATTCAATTTTTGAAAAGTACTATATGATGTGTTTTGCAGTATTTAGTTTAATGATAATTTTTTCAGTTGGAATTGCATGGGGATATTTAAATTTAATGATTAAATTGTTTACAATAATAATATCATTACTGGTAATAACTGTAATAAGATTTTTTAGAAAAGATTATATTATGAAAAGATATAGTAATTACAGTGTATCGATTTCTGAAAAGAAAAAAGAAATTTATATTATGGATGATTTTTTTGAAACAGATAGAAAAGTAATAATTAATTATGAAAATACAAATTTTAATAGAGTAAAATTTAATTTTTATTATTTTCAAAATAATGTTATGCCTAAAAATTATAAAAAATATGATAATTAAAATTATAAAAATAATGATTTACAGGAATGAACGAAATTATTGGATTATTTATCATTCATGGCGATTTTGGAGATTGGTTAAAAATAAAATGAAGAAAAGAAGGAGAAATTTATGAAATATGTAGCAATTGATGAGCAAGATGAAAAAGGGTTTGAGGAATATATTGAAAGTTTGAAAAAAAGTGGAATGGAGCTTTCAGAAGAAGAAATACAGGAAATAAAGAATGATATTAACGATCAAGTAGCCTTTTGTCTAATGAATAATGATAAAAAATTTGATGAAATTTTTGAAAAAGTATCTGAAATTAATGAAGAAGCCTATTTAAATGGCTATGGATGGGCAGCTTTAATTGAAAGTTATTTGGAGAATAATTATCCAGAACTTTATGAAGATTATGATTCTGATCCTGAAGCTGGCGGATATGTTGGACGCTATTTTGGAAATACTAAGAAAAACTGGGAAAAAATTCGGAAAGTGGCTGAAATAGTTGAGGATTTGATTGAAAATGAAGATAAAATTTATAAGTATATTGAAGAAAATGGAGATGACATTTTCTGGGATTCATTTTAGATGAAAATTGAAGTTAGGAAAACTAAAAATGGTATTTAATATAAATGATAATGGAGAAATTGAGGATTTTGAAGTTGATTGGCTTGGGAAAAAAGTGTATGTATCAATGGAAGAAGCTGAAATTTATGATAAGGAACTGGAAAAACAGATGTCTCTTATTCTTGATAATGTAAAAGAATGGGATGTCAAAATAAAAAATAGCATTGTAAAAAAATATTTAGGTATAGCAAATAACCGTTTAAGAGAAAATAAATTGTCTGTTCCATTGGAGAACGTTATTCAAAAGTTGGAAAATAGTCTAACTAAATACGATGTAGAAAATGCTAGAAATGGAATTATTACAGAAAACTTTTTCTTCCAAAATTTAACAATTGATGAAATAATGCCATATTCTAGTAGTCAATTTAGTGTGTGGGCTTACGATGAAGTACTTTTTGATGGATATGTGTTTATAACTGATGCTGAGATTTATGAGAAAGTTGTTTTTGATGATTTGACAACTATTTATAAAAAATCATAATTTTGAAAAGGAATTATCACAATGAAGAATAGGGATTACATTGAAGGGTTTATTGAAGGTGTTTCAATGTGCTGGAATGATGGGATGAAGGTTTGTCCTGAATATACGGCAATATATATTGATACATTTTTTATTGACAATGATAAAAATAATGATTTGAATGAAATAATAAAGAAAAAATTATTGCAATATTATGAAAGTAGTTCATCTGAGAAAAAAGATGATAATACTAGAAAAAAATTGGAAAAATTGAATATTGTTTTCAAAAAAAATAGAAAATATGAAAAATTGATAAAACAAAATGAAACAAAAGCTGGTTACGATAGAATTTCTGAATTTATTAAATTGCAAACAGAATTTACTGTTGAGAAAATAATTGAAAACTTAGAAAATAAAGCAGATAAAAAGCAACAATACTGGAATGTAAGATGTTTTTTCAATCAAATAACACATTGGTTTGGTAAGCCTGTAAATTTTTATGTAGCGATAAAGAAATATGAAGCTATTTTAAGTGAATTTTATGCATACAATGTTTTTTCAGCAGGAATAATACGGTACAAAGAATATTTATTAATGATTGTTTACGGCTCTGATGAATGAAAGACCAAAAACAGGTAATTTATTTGCTTTTAAAAAATATAAAAGGTATAATATATTAAATAAAAAAGAAAGGGAGAGATAGAAATGAAAAAAATTGAAAGAATTACATTAATTGTACTGGACAGTGTTGGAGCAGGAGAATTGCCTGATGCAAATTTATTCGACGACTGCGGGTCAAATACTTTAGGAAATATGGCGAAAGCTTATGGAGGAATGAGCTTACCTAATATGGGGAAATTGGGGCTTGGAAATATTACTGAAATTGAAGGGACACCAGCTGTGGACAAAGCTGAAGGGGCTTATGGAAGAGCTGTGGAAGTTTCCATCGGGAAAGATTCTACGACTGGACATTGGGAGATTGCTGGCGTACCTCTTGAACGTCCATTTCCAAATTATAAAAATGGATTTTCAGATGAAGTTATAAAGGAATTTGAAGAAAAAACTGGAAGAAAAGCTATGTTAAATAAGCCAATTTCAGGGACTGTGGCAATTGATCAATATGGCGAAGAACAAATAAAGACAGGAAACTGGATAGTTTATGGTTCAGCAGATCCTGTGTTCCAAATTGCTGCAAATGAAGAAACTATACCATTGGAAGAACTTTACAAAGCATGTGAAATTGCACTTGAAATTTGTAATGAAAAATCACCAGTTGCAAGGGTAATTGCAAGACCTTATGTTGGTAAAAAAGTTGGAGAATTTAAAAGAACTGCGAACAGACACGACTTTTCGATTGATCCGCCAAAGGAAAGTATGCTTGAAAGATTGGAAAAAGCTGGACTCGATGTAGTGGGGATTGGTAAGACAAGCGATCTGTTCAATGGAAAAGGAATTACAGATAACAGAAAAGCTAATCAGGATAATTTGGATGGAATTAAGAAAACAATAGCTGCATTGAAGGAAGATACAAAAGGACTGATTTTTACTAACTTAGTTGATTTTGATGCTGTTTACGGACATAGAAGAAATGTTGAAGGGTATGTAAAGGCTCTAATTGAATTTGATAACTGGCTACCTGAAATTGAGAAAAACTTGAAAGATGATGAAATTCTGATTATTACTGCTGATCATGGAAATGATCCTACTTATAAAGGGACAGATCACACAAGAGAATACATACCAATAATGATTTATGGTAAAAATGTTAAGAAGAACGTAAATATTGGAACAAGAAAAACTTTTGCTGATATTGCGGCAACTGTTGAGGAAATTTTATTGGGAACTAAAAAAGAAGGAAGTTTTGCAAAAGAAATTTTGGAAGATTAAAAAAATAGATAAATATGGGTTAATTGAGGTTAAAAATTAGATGAAACGAGAAAATTATGTTGAAAACACCTTTTGGAAATATACGAATGTTTTTGGATAAAAAAGAAGTTGAGTTTAATTTTTCTAAAATTCAAAATTCTAAATCTTTTTTGAAAACTGAAACATATTCATTGAAGTATGAATTTAAAAAGGAAAAAGCTAATAAAATAAGAAAACATTTCTTAAAATGTATTTTAGAAACAAATTGTGAATACGAAAGTTTTGTTGAAACTGGAGAGGGATTGGAAGCGATCTCTTTTGAAATTAATGAAGGAAGATTGACAATAGGAGTAACTTCTGGGTTGTCTATGATGAAATTTGATGGAAATAATAATGATTTTGATGTTGAGTATTTGAAAAATGGGATTGAAATTGCAATTTTTGAAAAAATAAGACATCAAATTTTTAGTTTTGGAGTTTCTTTTCTAGAAAATATAAATGTAGAAAATGAAGTTCAAACATGGCTTGCAGTTGATTATGCGATAAATTTAAAAGAAAGGGTAAATAAATGCCAAAATTAATAATAAACAACCTGAACATAAAAGAAAAAAATGCCGATAAAAACGGAACAACTGGTTACAGAGTAAAAATAGATGGTGGAAATCCGATAGAATTTAGAAAAAAATATTTGGAGATTCAAATTTCAAAAGGGGAGCATGAAGTTACAATATTTAGGACTGGACTTAAAAAGGTTGTGAAGAAAATTAAGGTGGCGGGAAAAGAGGCAAAGGTTTTTGTAAGGATAGATGTCAGTTTACCAATAATGATGGTAATACTGCAATTAATAATAAATAATTTTGTTTTTCCGAAACCTTCACTTTTGAGAACAAGTTCCAGTATTATATTTTTAGTTTTGTTTTTGTATTTGATGTTTATGAGGGAAGTAATAAAAGTGGATGTTGAAGAGTAGGCAGCAAGAAATTTTAGCAGAGGATGATGATTGATGAAAGATGGAGAGAAAAAAGATAGGAAGCAGGAAGAAGAAAAGTGGCTGAACTGGGCGATTGAACTGCAAAGTCTGGCTCAGGCGGGACTGGCTTATGGCAAGGATAAGTTCGATATTGAGCGGTTTGAGAGAATTAGAGAGATTTCAGCCGAGATGGTGTCTCATAAGACTGATATTTCGATAGAAAAAGTAAAAAATCTGTTTTGCAATGAAGTGGGATATCAGACGCCTAAAATTGATACGAGAGCTGCAATCTTTGAGAATAATAAGATTTTACTTATACAGGAGAGTAATGGAAAATGGGCATTGCCAGGTGGCTGGGCAGATGTATTCCTTTCTGTTCGGGCAAATGTATTGAAGGAAGTTAAGGAGGAAGCTGGGATTGAAGCCAGTGCCGAAATGATTATAGCATTGCTGGATGTAACGAAAAATCAGGAAAAGGAAATACCGTATGGTATAACAAAAATTTTTGTATTATGTAAATATATCAGTGGAAAATTTGAGAAAAATATAGAAACGGTTGACAGCAGATACTTTGGAATTGATGAATTGCCGAAACTTGCAACTAATAAAACTACAGTTGAACAGATACAGATGTGTTTTAAGGCGAATGAGAACAGGGATAATTGGAAAGTAATTTTTGATTAAATAAAAAATATAAAAAATAGATACTAGAGCTGTGGACTATATCTTTTAATTTTTATTAAGAGTAGTCCATTTTTAAAAATTTTTAATTTTCTTTAATTTTTAGATTTGTAAAAATCACGAAAAAATGGTATAATTATAAAAATTTTAAGAAGGTTTTTTGAGTAAGTAATTGTAAAGTTTTTTATCAAAAATGGATGAAAGATTTTACTATTATTTGCTCCCTTCTTAAAAAATAAAGAAATTTTAGGAGGAAAAATGTTTGAAGAGAAAATTTATGGTTTTAATTTAGGAAACCAGAAAATTAAAATAAGTACAGGAAAAATTGCACGTCAGGCTGGAGGTTCAGTTGTTGTTCAATGTGGGGGGACAATGCTGCTTGTTACGGCGACTAGAAGTAAGGAGGTCAAGGAAGGGCAGGATTTTTTCCCGTTGACTGTTGATTATATTGAAAAATTTTATGCATCAGGAAAATTTCCAGGCGGATTTATAAAAAGGGAAACCAAACCGGGAACTGATGAAGTCCTGATTTCAAGATTGATTGACAGGCCAATCAGGCCATTATTTCCAGAAGGGTTTTTAAATTCTGTTCATATTGTAATTACAGTGCTTTCCTATGATGAAGTGAATTTTCCTGAAAATCTTGCTACAATTGGTGTTTCCGCCGCTTTGGGATTATCGGATATTCCGTTTGCGGGAACTGTGGCTGGAGTTACAGTTGGATACATTAACGGGGAATACATCTTGAATCCTACAGGGGAGCAGCTGTTAGAAAGTGAAATTCAATTATCAGTTGCAGGTACAAAAGATGCCGTAACAATGGTAGAGGCTGGAGCTAAGGAAGTTTCTGAGGAAGTAATGCTGGAAGCGATTATGTTTGGGCATGAGAGAATTAAGGAAATTTGTGCAGAACAGGATAAGTTTCTGGCACAGTTTGATGTACAGAAATATGAATTTGAGAAAAAGGAAGTAGAGCCTGAAATCAAGGAATTTATTGATGGCTTTGAAAGTGAAGTTGAAAATGCGATTATGACGCCAGGCAAACTGGAAAAATATGAGGCAATTGACAATTTGGAAATAGAACTTTTTGAAAGATACATTGAAAAACTTGAAAATGAAGAAAGGGAAATTGACGAAAACGCTGAAAAAGACTTTAAGAAATATTATAGGGATGTGGAAAAAAGACTTGTCAGAAATGCCATTTTGTACAAGCAATACCGTGCTGATGGACGTCAAACTACTGAAATCCGTCCAATTGATGTGGAAATAGACATACTTCCAGTGCCACACGGTTCTGCATTATTCACACGTGGGGAAACTCAGGCATTGGTTGTTGCAACACTTGGAAGTAAGGAAGATGAGCAAATTATTGATGGAATGGAAGATGAAACACGTAAAAAATTCTTCCTGCATTATAATTTCCCGCCATATTCAGTTGGAGAAGCTGGATTTATGCGTGCACCAGGACGTCGTGAACTGGGACACGGAAACTTGGCTGAAAGAGCGTTAAAATATGTTATGCCGGAGCAGGACAAATTCCCGTATACAGTAAGACTTGTTTCTGAAATCACAGAATCAAACGGATCTTCATCCCAAGCTACAATTTGTGGAGGATCACTTGCATTAATGGCGGCTGGAGTGCCTATAAAGTCAACAGTTGCAGGAATTGCAATGGGACTTATAAAAGAAGGGGATACATTTACTGTTCTTACTGATATTCAGGGACTTGAAGATCATTTAGGAGATATGGACTTTAAAGTTGCAGGGACAAAGGATGGAATTACTGCGATTCAGATGGATATAAAAATTGAGGGAATTACAAGGGAAATAATGGAAATTGCTTTAAGACAGGCATTGGAAGGAAGATTGTTCATTATTGATAAAATGGAAGCTGTAATTAGTGAGCCAAGAGCGGAAGTTTCTGAAAATGCACCAAAAATTGAGATTCTTAAAATCAACCCTGATAAAATTGCTGGACTTATTGGGCCAGGTGGAAAAGTTATCAGAGCGATTATTGATGAAACTGGAGTTTCAATAGATATCGAAGATGACGGAACTGTTTCGATTTTTGGAAAAGATTTGGAAAATATGAAAAAAGCATTGGAACTTGTAAAAAGACAGACGCAATCTGTTGAATTGAACGAGGTTTATGAAGGAAAAGTTACAAAATTGATGAAATTTGGTGCATTTGTAGAAGTGCTGCCAGGGAAAGAAGGGCTTTTACATATTTCTGAAATAAGCAACAAGAGAGTGGAAAAAACAGAAGATGCCTTAAAAGAAGGGCAAAATGTAAGAGTTAAAGTAATCTCGATGGAAAGTGAAGATAAATTTAACTTAAGCATGAAGACATTGTTATAATTAAATTCAGGATTTTACTATATATTCAAGGAGTGTGGGAAGAATGAAAATGAATTTACCTAATAAATTGGCAACATTAAGAATAATTCTAGTTGTTCCGTTTGTAATTTTTTTAAGTTTGGCTCTGGAATTTTCTGAAAATACAGCGATTGCTGTAATAATGAGAATATTTGCGACTATTATTTTTGTGGGAGCTGCCATTACAGACTATTATGATGGAAAAATTGCAAGAAAATACAATTTAATTACGAATTTAGGAAAACTGCTGGATCCATTAGCCGATAAAATTCTTGTTATTTCGGCTCTGGTAACACTTGCAAAATTTAATCAGATAAGCCTTTGGTTCGTAATAATAATAATTTTTAGGGAACTGCTTATAACTGGACTTCGTTCAATTGTAGCTGCTGAAGGTGTAATAATAGCTGCTGAAAGTCTTGGAAAATGGAAAACTGCAACTCAAATGGTTGCACTTACTTTAATAATTCTAATACCTTTCAGCTTTACAATAAACAACATACTACTGCTAATTCCGCTAATACTGACTATAGTTTCAGGAATTGAATATGTTTTAAAATGTAAAAATATTTTAAACAAATAATAAAAATCAAACCTTGGAATTGCTTTTCAAGGTTAAATTTTTTGGAGGTACAATTTTGGATATTATTGAAGTAATATTAAAAATGTTTAATTTATACACTATTCTTATTTTATTAAATATTTTAGGAACATGGATTGATCCGTATAATCAAATGGCACTTTTCCAATGGGTAAGAAAATTTACAGAACCTTACCTGAAACTGTTTAAAATCGTAATTCCGATAGGAAATATGAATTTAGATATGTCTGGAATTATAGGATTAATTGTATTGGATGTTATAAAGGAAATATTTTTAAGAGCTTTTTCATTAGGAACATTTTAATACGGTTATTTAAAGTTGTCAAAGTTTATTAGTACAGCTTTTTAGATTAGCCAAAACGAATATTAAGCGCAATTTCGTTAAAGGAATAAAAAATATAAATAAAGAAACTTTTATTAATAAAACTTGCAGGAACTAAGATTAAAAACAATAAGAATATCACCTTTTCTAAGATAAGAGGAGTAAAATAATTAACATTAAATTACTTAAATTAGACAATAGGAAATTTTATGAAAGAGGAGAATTTAAAATTATGAAATTAAAAAGAGTTTTAACTACATCATTTATGGCGGCTGCCCTTACAGCAACAGCGGCAGTTTCCAAAGATACAGATATTTTGCATAACAAGCAAATTGTTCAAAATACGAATATAACAGGGGATATGTACAGTGCACAAAATGCATTTTCGGCAGTTTACGAGAAGGCGAAGGATTCAGTTGTAAACATAAGAACTAAAAAAACAATTGTGGTGGAAACATATAATCCGCTTGAAGCGTTTTTATTTGGAACATCTGGAAGAAGACAGCAAAGACGTGAATCTGGAAGTTTGGGTTCTGGATTCATAATTTCAAGTGACGGATATATGATGACAAATAATCACGTTATTGACGGGGCTGATGAAATTTATGTAAAATTATCCGACGGACATGAATATTTGGCAAAATTAGTCGGGACATCACCAGAAGTGGATATTGCCATTTTAAAAGTAAATGCAAACAGAACCTTTAAACCGTTGAAATTTGCTGATTCAGACAATATAAAAATTGGACACTGGGCAATTGCATTTGGAAATCCGTTAGGGCTAAACAGTTCGATGACAGTGGGAGTAATCGGGGCTTCTGGAAGAAGTTCGCTAGGAATTGAACAAGTTGAAAACTTTATTCAGACAGATGCTTCTATTAACCAAGGAAATAGTGGCGGACCGCTTCTTAATATTAACGGGGACGTTATCGGTGTAAATACGGCGATTTACTCCACAAACGGAGGAAGTGTCGGATTAAGTTTTGCAATTCCGTCAAACTTGGCTGAAAATGTAAGAGATTCTATAATAAAAAATGGTAAGTATGAACGTCCATATATTGGAATTTCTGTACTTGATTTGACACAGGAAATTAAAAGAGAAAGAAGAATTTCGTATTCAACAGGTATTCTAGTACAGCAAGTTTATCCAAATTCACCAGCAGCGAAATATGGGCTAAAAGCAAATGACATAATTCTTGAAATTAATGGAAAACCTGTAACATCGGCTGGATCATTTATTGGAGAACTTGCAGCTAAGAAAATTGGAGAAACAGTTAATTTGAAAGTTGCATCAAACGGAAAGGAAAAGAATATTTCCATGAAATTGGAATCATTTAATTATCAGCAGCAAAGAAGTCAACAAAGAAGATATAATTATTAGAAGTTATAAAAAAATAGGCTTTCTCGAAATATTTTTTGAGATAGCCTTTTTTATTTATAAGGAAATTAAATTCATATTTTTTAGGCATTTACTGATATATTTGATAATTTTAAAAGAGGCGTCAGCCTCTTTTTCTCTTCTTTTGTTAAATAAATATATAAATGTCTACGACAAAATATCCAACCTAGTTGGATTAATAAAATATTAATAGTATTTTTTGAGAGGCGGATATCTGTAATGATAAAATTCCCATACAATCATTTTAACCTTGCATACTGGACAGTAAAAAGGATTCATCCCGAAAGTCTTGTACATCTGCCTTTGATAAAATGAATATCTTGACACGACAATGTTTTTCCTGAAAGCATCAATTGTCTTTTTAAGCCTTTCAGAAATATGCCTTGAATAAAATCCGTAGCGGTTTACCATCTTAAAGTTCTTAGGGGGCAGATGAATTAAAATATGGGAAATAAATTTCTCAGAAGACATAGTAATGTAAGTTTTCTTTTTATCATTAGCCAGGTCATTAAAAAAGAAAGTAACCTCCTTGTCAGTAATGTCAGTAATCTTGTATTCAGCAATGGGAGAACGTGCAAGGTATCGTCCAAGATATTTGATAATACCTTTTGTGCTGTTAATATCACCATTGCCAACGTTAAAGAAAAACCTTTTGTTTTCCTTGTAAAGCTTCGTAGCAGTATTTTTAGCGGCTTTCTCAATCTTCCTGTTGGGATAGCTGCCGTTTTCAATAATTTTAAGGACGTGGTATTTCCATTGCCCGGCAATAGTGTCAACGTTGAAGTATCTCATTTTCTTGAACTTAAGATTTTTATTGAATCCTCCTAATGAAACAATGGCATGAATATGAGGGTTCCATTTCAGGTCTCTGCCAAAAGTATGAATGACAGAAATGAGACCGTAATGTACAATATCGGAATCAGTAAAGTAATATTTGGAATGTTCAGAAATTTTGTTTTTTCTTTTTCTTTTCCTGCTGATATTGTGAAAGATGAACTTGAATACCTGGTTAACAGCGGCAGAAAGTTTTGACAGAAGGGATCTGTCATAAAAGAAGAACTTTCTACATTCTTGAGGGATAGTAAAAAGGACATGGCGGTGTTCAATATTGAGAATATGTTTTTGAATCTTTTCAGTCCATGTCATAGAATACCTGTAACCGCAAGAAGGACAGAGCTTAGACTTGCAAGTAATAGGGAACAGGTGTGTAACAGGACAGTGAGGACATTTGAACTTGACAAAACCTTTTGAAATATCCCTGCAGGCAAGGAATTTATCAATAGAAAGCTTAATATATTCAAGGTAACTATTGCCGATATTATTTTTCTTGCAAAATTTTAAGGAATTTAGTAAAATATTGTTGTTACTGAAAATATATTTCAGTTTATCTTGTATAATGTATGTCATGAATATATTATACAAAAAAATCAGCCGAATTTCTATTCGGCTTTTTTGAGTTTTTTCCTTATTTATTCATTTTCATAATCCATTTTTTTAAACAACATTCTTACATCAACTCCATCTTTTCTATTTTCCAGATAAATTTCCCCATCATTTAACAAAATTATGTCTTTTATAATTGAAAGTCCAAGTCCTACTCCTTTTTTAGCATTTTTGCCTTGAAAATTACGGTTAAACAGTTTTTTCTTCTCTTCCTCAGGAATCCCTTCTCCATAATTTCTTACGATAATTTCAACCATTTCATCTTCTTTGGCAATTAATTCAATATTTCCAATAGAATATTTTATACTATTGTCTATTAATCCACGTAAAACTTCTGAAATTAGGTTTTTATCAGCAAAAATATTTATTTTCTCGTCCACTTTTACTATAATTTTTCTTTCAATATTTAAAAGCTCGTAATCTTTTTTTATTTTTTCAAAAAGAGAATTTACATTGATAATTTCTTTTTTTATTGTTATCTTTTCAAGATTCGAACTTAAAAATAATGTATTTATTATTCTTTCAATATTTTTTACCTCAAGATTCAAATTTTCAATGGCTTCATTTAATAAATCTTTGTCATTTTTCCCCCATTCTAATATATCTAAATAACCTTTCATTATAGCAAGAGGCGTCTTTAATTCATGTGACACATCGGAAGAAAATGTTTTTTGACTTTCTATAATCTCCTCTTTTTTCTTAAAAGTTTCATTTAAAACATCAATTAATTCTCCAATTTCATCATCCCTTGTTTTGGTCAATTGTGCGTCAATATTATGATTATTTATTTCCTTACTTTGAAAAATTATATTTGACAACGGATTTAATACATACTCTGCTACAATTTTTGAAATTATAATAATCGAAATTGTGATTAAAACAAACATTACAAGCATAACATACAAGATTTCATGTGCTTCCATAAATTTAAAATTTCTTATTGCATAATATTTTGTATTATTCACAGTGTAAATTCTTTTGTAGACAAATCTGTCCCATTTTGTTTCAAGTTTATTCACTTCAATTTTCTTAAAATCCGAACGATTTTCGTCATCTGTCAAATAAATGAAATCCCCATTTTTTTCAACCGCAAGAGAAATGTATTGTTTATCGGCATAATCGTAGTTTTTGTAAGTCTGTTTCAATTTATCAATCGGAACATTATTTAATTTTTCAATGGCAGATAAGACAAGTTTATCCATTTCTTTAGTTTCAGCTTCAACAGCTTTATGAATTAAAAATATGGTCATTCCCAAGATAATTATAAACGAGATAAAAACTAGACTTACCGTATTTGCAAAAATTATTTTGTCTTTTATCTTTTTTAATCTTATTTTTTTCATATTTTTAAAATATACCCAATTCCTCTCACAGTCTTAATTTTTTCTTTTCCCAATTTTTGCCTAATTTTTTTTATTGTGCTGTCAAGAAGATTGTCGCTTGCATCCCAACCCCATATTTTTTCAACGATTTTATCCCGTGAAACAATTTCCTCTTTATGTTCAATCAGTAGCTTAACTAATTCAAATTCCGTCTTTGTCAATAAGATAGGTCTATCCTCCAAATAGACAGAATAATTTTCTGTATTTAATTTTAAAGTTTTGTAGATAATCTGAGACACTTTCTCCTTTCTAATATTTATATCAATTCTTGCATCAAGCTCCAAAAAATCAAAAGGTTTTGTAACATAATCGCTCGCTCCTGATTTTAATAATTCAACTTTTTCTTCCGTATTATTTTTCGCAGAAACAACAATTATAGGGACTTTCGATATTTTTCTAACATTTTTGCAGACATCATTCCCTTCCATCGAAGGAAGTCCCAAATCCAAAAGCATCAAATCATAAAAGTCCCTTTTTCTGTCAATTTCATTTAATGCGTCAATTCCATTTTCGATTATCGTTATTTCATGATTTTTGTGTTCAAGCTGTAATTTTAAAATACGTGATATTTTTTTATCATCTTCAACAATCAGTATTTTTCCCATTTTTATTTTCTCTTTTTCCTTCCTAAAAATTTATTCAGATTAAATTCATTTTTAAATTTATTTTTTGTGGTATTATTAATTATCAAAAATATTATATCTCAATTTTGTAAAAATAAAAAGATATAAATTTAAATAACCTAAAAATTTTTTTATTAACAATTCCAACTATTAAAATAGGAGCTTTTTAGAAGTTCCTTTTTTTTGTTTAATAAAAAATTTATTCAGATTAAATTCATTTTTAAATTTATTTTTTATGATATTATTAATTATCAAAAATATTATACCTTAATTTTAAGTAAATAGAAAGATATAATTTTATATTTAATTTTTGATAATTCAATAATTTTTTAAACTAAAATAAAAAAATGAGGTGATACCATTGCAACTAAAAAATAGTATTTTTTTTATTGACAGGTTCTTTTTTAAACATTTATCGTTTCTTTCAAGTTCTAGTATTTTTTATCATTCAGAAAATATTAAAAAATTTTTCCATTTTATTACTAAATTTGGAGAAGGGTATTTTGAATTATTATTGATAATTGTACTGTTCTCGTTTTTTTTATTCAATAAAAAGAAATATCAGCACTTGAAAAAATATATTTTAGCAATAATTTTTACTTTACTTTCCACTCAAATTACGGTGAATGTAATGAAAGTATTATTCGCAAGAGCAAGGCCATCGATAACTATAAATCCTGATAAATTTTATGGAATTATGACTTTGATTAAAAATAGTTCATTTTGGAAAGGAAATTATGTGTCTTTTCCATCAGGACATACAATTACTATTTGGGGAACAATTTGGATTTTATCTTTTGTTATAAAAAACAAAACTATCAAAATACCATTATTCATCTTAGGAATTTTAGTAGGAATGAGCCGTGTCTATTTAGTGCGACATTGGACTACTGATGTTGTTGCAAGTGTTATTTTTTCATATTTTCTCGCAAAATTTGTACATAAAAAGATATTTGGAAATAAAAAAAGGATTGCAAAACCAAGTTTTGTTCCATATTATAGAAAACTCAATATTGGAATTTTTAAAAGGAGTGTTTCCTAATTAAAATACTTTTTGCTAACTTTTCAAAAAAAAAGAATTGTTTAGAAAATAAATTTTTTGAACAGTTCTTTTTTATTTATTTTTTAAATTTATCCCCAATATTTATTCAGTTTAAATTCATTTTTTAAATATATTTTCGTGCTATATTTATTTTATAGTAGAAATAAAAATGTAAACTTTTTTAGGAAATAAAATTAAAAATTAAATTATAGGAGGATCTTTTATGAACGTAACGATAATCGGAACAGGATACATCGGTTTAGTTCAAGGTGTTGTAATGTCGAATTTAGGATTTGATGTTGGCTGTATTGATAATGATGAAGTAAAAATTGAAACGTTAAAACAGGGAAAATCGCCTATTTATGAGCCAGGATTGGAAGAAACTTTAAAAAAGTCATTGAAAAACGGAAAAATTAAATTTACTTTGGATTATAATTCTGGGATAAAAAATGCTGATGTGATATTTCTTGCAGTAGGAACGCCACCTTTGGCTGATGGAAGTTCAAATTTGAATTATATTACGGCTGCAAGTAAAAATTTAGCTCAATTTCTTTCAAAAGATAGCCTTATTATTACAAAATCAACTGTTCCTATGGGAACAAACAAAAAAATCAAAAAAATTATTTTAGATGAATTGAAAAAAAGAAATATGGATAATCTTAATATATCAGTTATTTCAAATCCAGAATTTTTGCGGGAAGGAAAAGCTGTTTATGACTTTTTAAATCCTGATAGGATTGTTGTGGGAATTGATGAAAATGATAATAAAGAAAAAATAAAAAAAGAAATTTATAAAATTTATGAATACTTTTTAAAAAAACAAATTCCAATAATTTTTACAAATCTTGAAACGGCAGAATTGTCGAAATATTCTTCAAATGCGTTTTTGTCTGTAAAAATATCGTTTATTAATGAAATGGCGATGCTTTCTGAAAAGACAGGAGCGAATATTGAAGATGTTTCAAAAATTATGGGATTTGACCACAGAATTGGAAATGAATTTTTGAATGCAGGACTTGGTTTTGGAGGTTCCTGTTTTCCAAAAGACACTCTTGCAATACTAAATATTGGGAAAAATAATGACTGTGAGATGAGTATTGTAAATTCTGCTGTGAAATTTAATGATGATTTGAAAGATATTTTGATAAAAAAGATAAAAAATAAACTTGGAAACACAAAAGATAAGACAATTTCAATCTTGGGACTGTCATTTAAGCCAGAAACTGACGATATAAGGGAATCCCCTGCAATAAAAATAATAAAAAAAGTGAGTTTATTATTATTTTTAAAAGCTGGAGTGCGACCATCTTTTGAAAAACCGTTGGATTACGAAGAAACAAATATAAAAGGAACTTTAAATTTATTGGAATTATGTAAAAAATTTAAAATTAACAATTTTGTCTGTGCTTCTTCATCTTCAGTTTACGGAGATACACCAAAACTTCCTTTTTCAGAAAGCGATGACATAAAAAAACCTTTATCGCCTTATGCTCTAACTAAAAAAACTTGCGAAGAAATGGCGTATCTATATTACAAAAATTACGGTATAAAAGTCATAATGCTCAGATTTTTTACAGTTTATGGAGCAGGACAGCGGCCAGATTTAGCCATTCATAAATTTGCAAAAAAATTGAAATACAATGAAAAAATATCAATTTATGGAGATGGCAAGACAGGACGGGACTATACTTATATTGATGATATAATCGCAGGAATCATAGCTTCAATAAAATTTATAAACAAAAAAAATGAATGTTACGAAATCTTCAATCTCGGAAACAACAGAGTGATAACTCTTATGGAAATGGTAAAAATAATGGAAAAAATTTCAGGCTACAAAGCCGATTTAGAATTTTGCGACTTTCAAAAAGGAGATATGCCGATGACATACGCTGATATTTCCAAAGCCAAAAAACTTCTTGGCTACAGTCCAAAAACAGATTTTGAAGATGGAATAGAAAAATTTTTTGAATGGTTTGAAAAAAAAGAAAGTGGTGAAATTTAATGAATATATTGCAAAATTTTGATTTATCAGTAATTGAAGCACTGTACCACATCCATGAACCGATTTTGGACAAAATTATGATTTTTTTTACAGATTTAGGAAATACAATCTGGGTAGTAATAACCATATGGCTTTTAATAAATAAAAAAACAAGAAAAACAGGTTTAAAAGCGGCGGCAGCACTTATTATATTTCTTCTGATAGTTAATGTTAGTTTAAAACCTTTCTTTCATAAAACAAGACCTTTTAAATATTTAAAAGACATAGTTTTATTAATCCCGGAACCAAGTAGTTTTTCGTTTCCATCGGCACATACAGCATCAGCTTTTACAATGGTTTATATTTTTTATAAAGATATTAAAAAATATTTTCCTGGCGTATTAATTCTAGCTATTTTAATATCACTTTCAAGATTGTATCTAAGCGTACATTTTCCCACTGATGTAATGGCAGGAATTGGGATAGGATTATTTTCAGGATTTTTAGGAAATAGTTTAATTAATAATTTTGAATTTAAAGGAGAAAAGCAATGAAAAAAATAATAATTTTATTAATATCTGTTTTACTTTTGATTTCTCAATGTACAAGTTATCAAAATAATGATGATTTTTGTTCGATAGTGATTCCGACTTGTGAGATTAATAAATAAAATATTCAGTTTAAAAAATATTTTTATTTTTGCAAAATATATTTTGTTCAAGTTAATGATAATATGATTGGTAACAGTAAAAAATACAACAAAAAAAATGATTAATTAAGTTTTACATGGAAGGGCTATTTAATATATAGTCTTTTTTTGTTTATCTTTTTCTTGAAATTTTATTAAATAATATTTTTTAACAGAAGATAGCAATAAGTCTCCGGCTTCTACAAGCAGGAGATGAATTGTCTTTTTTTATAAAAAAATTGAAAAAAGGATACACTTATGATATAATTCATTCAGTGAAATAATACAAAAGTAGGTAATAATAATGTCATATAATAGTAATTATCATTCAGTATTTGATATAAATTATCATATAATTTTTTGTATAAAATATCGAAGAGAAGTCATTAATGATGAAATTTCTAATAGATTGAAAGAGATTTTTGAAAAAATATGTCCAAAGTATAACATTGTTCTTAAAGAATGGGAACATGATGTTGATCATATTCATATGTTGATTAATGCTATGCCTAATACTGAACTTTCTAAGTTCGTAAATACTTACAAAAGTGCTTCTAGCAGACTGATAAAAAAAGAATTTCCTGAAATAAGGAGAAGATTGTGGAAAAAATATTTTTGGAGTAGAAGTTATTTAGTTGTAAGTGTCGGAGGTGCACCATTAGAGATAATTAAAAAATATATTCAAAATCAAAAGGAGGTGTAATTTATGAAATATAATTTAGCATTCAAATACAGGATTTATCCAAATAAAGAGCAGGAATTATTGATAAACAAGACTTTTGGATGTGTTCGTTTTGTTTATAATACGATTTTGTATACTGCTAATAAAATTTATGAAGAAATTGGAAAAAATAAAATAATTACATCTGCTAATTTGAAAAGTGAAAATCAATTTTTAAAAGAAGTAGACAGCTTGGCACTTGCAAATGCTCAATTAAATGTAAAACGATCGTTTATGAATTTTTTTCAGAAGAGAGCGAAGTTTCCAAAGTTCAAATCTAAAAAGAATAGTGTTAAAAGTTACACAACAAATTGTGTGAATAATTCGATACGAATTGAAGAAAACAAATATTTGGTTTTGCCGAAATTGAAAAAAGTCAAATTGAAATATCATAGAGAATGTTTTCAGGGAAACAATTTTTGAAGATAGATAAGTGGTTTCCGTCATCGAAAACTTGTAGTAAATGTGGAAACGTTAAAGAGGAGCTGAAATTATCAGAAAGAAGTTATAAATGTGAGTGCTGTGGAATTGAAATTGACAGAGATTACAATGCGGCATTGAATATAAGAGACGTTGGAAAAGCGATGTTGAAATATTAGGGAAATAAAAGGAAGCAGGGTAGGAACTGCCCGAAGAGCTTGGTAAATATATTTGGCTAGTCTACGCAGATACTTCCCAAGAAGCTCCCGCTTCTAAAAGCGGAAGTAGTTCTGGTATTCAAATGAAAAAAATTTGGATAAAAAAATGATTTTAAATGTATAATAAAATTGTATTTATTGAGTTATTTATAATTATTTACAATATATATGCAATTATATAAAAAATATATGTTATATATCGTTGACACATTTAATGATTTAGTATTATAATAATAGTATGATTGAAATAGTTATGTTAGGAGGACAACAATATGTCTATGAGTAAAAATTTGAACTCTAATAATATGAGTTTAACGTATAAGATTTTGGCTAAAAATCTTTTGAAGGGTGAATTGAAGGCAGGAAATGAAATTGCTGTCAGGGTTCATCAGACACTTACACAGGATTCTACGGGAACGATGGCTTATTTACAATTAAATGCGATGAATGTTGATAAAGTTGCAACTGAGATTTCGGTAGCCTATGTTGATCACAATATGCTGCAGTCCAGCTTTGAGAATGCAGATGATCATGAATTTATTAAAACTTCAGCTAAAAAGCACAACATTGTTTTTTCAAAACCGGGAAATGGAATTTGCCACAGATTGCATTTGGAAAGATTTGGAAAGCCGGGAAAAATACTGATTGGATCGGATAGTCACACTCCAACTGGAGGAGGGCTTGGAATGCTTGCAATTGGAGCTGGAGGGCTTGACGTTGCGATTGGAATGGCACGGGGGCTATATTATTTGAAAGTGCCGAAAGTTTATAATATTGAGCTAAAAGGGAAATTACAGCCTTGGGTGTCGGCTAAAGACATTATTTTGTACATTTTGAAACAGCTTACAGTAAAAGGCGGAGTCGGATACGTAATGGAATATACTGGAGATGGAATTAAATCGCTATCAGTTGAAGACAGGGCGACAATTACCAATATGGGAGCTGAATTAGGGGCTACAACGTCAATTTTTCCAAGTGATGAGAAAACAAGGATTTTTTTGGAAAAACAGTCACGTGGAGAAGATTTTACAGAATTACTGCCTGATGAGAATGCGTTTTATGATGATAAGCTAGTTGTTAATTTGGATGAATTGGTGCCACTTGCGGCTTTTCCTCATAGTCCTGACAATGTGCATGAAATTTCAAAGGATAAAAAACTAAAAGTCGATCAGATTGCGATTGGTTCATGTACAAATTCATCGTATTCAGATTTTATGAAACTTGCAGCAATTTTAGACGGGAAAAAAGTTCATCCAGATGTGAGCCTTGTATTATCGCCAGGTTCAAGCAATATTATGAAAATGATTTCAGAAAATGGTGCATTGGCAAAATTTATAGCAGCTGGAGCAAGATTGTTAGAAGCCGCTTGCGGACCTTGTATTGGAATGGGACAGGCACCAAAAACGGATGGAATTTCACTTAGAACATTTAACAGAAACTTTAAGGGAAGATGTGGGACAATGAGTGCCGGAGTTTATCTAGTGAGTACAGAAACAGCGGCTGCGTCAGCAATTACAGGATATTTGACAGATCCTAGGGAATTGGGGGCAGAAATCATTGTAGAAGAGCCTGAAAAATTTGAAATATCAGATAACTATTTTATTTTCCCAAATCCAAATGAAGAGGAAGCAAAAAAGGAAAGAGAAGCAGTAAAAATCGTAATGGGGCCTAACATTAAGCCATTTCCGATTGGGGAAGAGCTGCAGGATAGCATTACACGAAAAGTTATCTTAAAGACAGGAGATAATATTACAACAGACGATATTTGCCCATCAAATGCTGCATTATTGCCATTCCGTTCAAATATTCCAAAATTGTCTGAACATTGTTTTGAAACAATAATTCCAGATTTTAAGGAAAGAGCTGAAAAAAATAATGGCGGAATAATTGTCGGAGGAGAAAATTATGGGCAAGGTTCAAGCCGTGAACATGCTGCATTGTTACCGCTTTATCTTGGTATAAAGGCAGTTATCGCAAAATCATTTGCAAGAATCCACAAGGCAAATTTGATAAACAGCGGAATTATACCATTGGAATTTGAGAACGTGGAAGATTACGATAAAATTGACGAATACGACGAATTACAGTTGTCAGACATCCCAAATTCATTGATAAATGGAAGATTTATTGTAAAAAATATTACTAAAAATACTGAATTTCCTGCAAAATTCAATGGTTCAGAAAGAGAGCTTAAAATATTAAAATTTGGCGGATACTTAAAATTTGCGACAAGTGATGAGTTTTTAAGTTAATATTTCAAAATAATTAAAATATAATTTTTTTTTAAATAAACAAAAAACATAATAAAAATAGTTATTGAACAAAATAATCTAATACTAAATTCTATTGGAAAATAGAACATTCATTGTTTAAATGAGGTTTAATATTGTATAAAATTTGGAAAAAGAAAGAGTGGTTTATTATGAAGAAAGTGACATTAATTCCAGGGGATGGAATTGGATATGAAATATCGGAAAGTTTAGTGGAAATTTTTAAGGCTGCGAAAGTTCCAGTGGAATTTGAAACTGAAAATGCAGGGACAGATGTTTATGAGAAAACTGGAGAATTGATTCCTGATAGCCTTTACGAAAGTGTTGAAAAAAATAAAATCGCTATAAAAGGACCAATTACGACACCAATTGGGAAAGGGTTTAGAAGCATAAATGTGTATCTTAGAAAAAAATATGATTTATATACGAATTTTCGGCCATCAAGAAATTTGCCAGGAATTAAGACTCGGTATGAAAATATTGATTTGGCAATTTTTAGGGAAAATACGGAAGGGATTTATATTGGTGAGGAAAAGTATGAAAATGATGACAAGACAAGTGCGGTTGCTATAAAAAGAATTACGAAGAAAGGCAGCGAACGGATTGTCAGAAGTGCTTTTGAATATGCAAAAAATAATAAAATTTCCAAAGTTACAGTCGTGCATAAGGCAAATATACTGAAATTTACAGATGGAATGTTTTTGGAAACTGCAAGGGAAGTTGCAAGGGATTATGAAGGAATTGAGCTGGAAGAGCTTATTGTTGACAATATGTGTATGCAGCTTGTTACAAATCCGGAAAGATTTAAAGTAATTGTTACGATGAATTTATATGGAGATATTTTATCGGATTTGGTTGCTGGACTTGTAGGAGGGCTTGGGGTTGCTCCAGGGGCAAATATTGGAGATGATATTGCCATTTTTGAAGCTGTACATGGCTCTGCGCCTGATATTGCAGGGCAAAATAAGGCAAACCCGCTTGCGCTGCTACTCTCATCACTAGAAATGCTAAAATATTTAAAGCTGAATGATTTTGCAGAAAATATAGAAAATGCTATTTTAAAGACACTGGAAGAAGGATGTAAAACAAAAGATTTGGGTGGAAATGCTACAACGACTGAATTTACAAAAAAAATTATTGAAAATTTAGGATAGGAGGCATTATGAAAAGTGATTTTATAAATGAACTCGGTGTTTTATTTAATCAGAATAATTCAATTTCAGACGATATTTATAATAAGCTTGATGTGAAAAGAGGGCTTAGGAATAAAAATGGGACAGGAGTCCTGGTTGGATTGACTAAAATTGGTGCAGTTTTAGGGTATTCAGTAAATAAAAGAGGGAAAAAGATTCCAGAGGAAGGAAAACTTTATTATCGGGGAATTCCGATTGATAGGCTTGTTGAGCAGTTTGAGGAGGAAAAGACATTTTGCTTTGAAAAAACGATGTTTTTGCTGCTTTTTGGAAAAGTTCCGTCTAATTTTGAATTAAAGATGTTTGTAAGTACATTGAAGGAATATAGGCACTTGCCAGATGAGTTTATAGAGGATTTTATTTTGCGAAAGCCGAGTACGGATATAATGAATCAGCTTCAAAGAGCAGTTTTGTGCCTTTATACATTGGATGAAAATCCAGATGACGTGAGTCTGTCAAATTTGATTGACCAGTCCTTAAATTTAATTGCAAAATTTCCAAGTTTACTGGTGTACTGTTATCAGGCTTGCAATTACAAGCATTTTAACAAAAGTTTGATAATTCATAATCCAGTGGAGGAATACAGTATTGCTGAAAATATTCTTCATATGCTTAGAAGCGACAGCCAATTCACAAAACTGGAATCTGAGATACTAGATTTAATTTTAGTTATACACGCAGAACACGGTGGAGGAAATAACTCAACATTCACTTCTCACGTAATTTCTTCCACAAGGACAGACACATATTCCTCAATTTCCGCTTCAATCGGTTCGTTAAAGGGGCCTATGCATGGCGGAGCAAATTCAATGGTTGCGAAAATGATGGAAAATCTGAAAAAAAATACAAATCCCTATGATGAAGTCAAACTAAAGGAATATTTGAAGCTGATGTTTGAGAAAAAAGTATTTGACAAGACAGGACGGATTTACGGGATGGGCCACGCAGTTTATACAATTTCGGATCCGCGTGCTGAAATTTTGAAAAAAAAGGCTTATGAGTTGGCAAAAGAAAAAAATGCGCTTGAAGAATTTGAACTTTTTTCAAATGTTGAAAAATTTACGAAGGAAATCGGGAAAGAGCTGAAGGGTGAAAATTTTGAAATTTGTGCAAATGTTGACTTGTATTCGGGATTTGTGTATAGACTTTTGAATATTCCGCAAAATATATTTACGCCGTTATTTGCATTGTCGAGAATAGCGAGCTGGAATGCGCACAGGATGGAGCAGATTCTCGTTGACAAGAAATTAATCCGTCCAGCATACAAGGCGATTGATGAAGATGGAAATATATTTTTATAATTTTTTTAGGACAGGGAGAAAATTTTATTCTCCTTGTTTTTATATGCTTTTTGCCATTGTCATTTTGCAATTTATGGGCTATAATAAAACTGATGTTTCTTGAAAGGAGATGTGCCTGTGAGCAAATACAAAGAAGTTTATAATGATATAAAGGAAAAAATAACAAATGGAACATTTAAGGCTAGGGAATTTTTAAAAAGTGAATCGGAACTGGCACGTAAATATTCGTATTCTAAAGATACTATAAGAAAAGCGCTTTCCATGCTTGAACTGGATGGATATATTCAAAAGATAAAAGGGAAAAATTCAATGGTTCTTGAAAATGGGCGGTTTAAAAACAGCTTATCAAACTTAAGAACTTCAAAGGAGCTTAATAAAATTGAAAATATCGACATTAATACTAATCTGGTTGAATTGAATGTTGTTAATGGAATTAGCGAGATTATGGATATTTTTGAAGTGTCTGAGGATGTTTCATTTTATAGGGTTTCACGTACACGTGTGCTGGATGGGGAAGCACTTGAATACGAAATTACCTATTTTGACAAAAGAGTTGTACCATTTTTGGATAAAAATATTGTCGAAAGCTCAATTTATGATTATCTGGAAAAAAAACTGCATTTGAAAATATCACATTCACGGCGGGAAATAAAATTTAGATATGCCACTGAAAATGAAAAAAAATACATGGACTTAAAAAATTTTGATTCTGTCGTCGTAATAGAAAGCCATACATACTTGTCTAATGGAACATTGTTTCAATATGGCGTAAATTCATACAGGCCTGACAAATTTGTATTTTCAACAGTAGCAAAAAGGTAAAGCTAGGGCTGTTAGAAAAAGTTGTAAGGAGGTTCTTTTGAAAAATGAGAATTTTAGTAATTGAAGATGAGGAAAATTTAAATGATATAATTACGAAAAAATTAAAGATGGAAAAATATGGGGTTGACAGCTGCTTTAATGGTACAGACGCCCTTGACTATATTTTTTCGACTGAATATGATGTTGTTGTTTCTGATATTATGCTGCCAGGAATAGACGGATTTGAGATTTTGAGAACAATACGTGAAAGAGGGATAAAAACACCTGTTTTACTGCTTACTGCGAGAGATGGGATAGAAGACAGGGTAAAAGGGCTTGACTATGGAGCGGATGACTATCTTGTAAAACCGTTTGCCTTTGATGAGCTTATGGCAAGAATAAGGGTGCTTTTACGTAGAAATCCAGCAATTAGCAATTCAAATGCAAGCAATGTCTTTAAAATCGCAAATTTAACCGTCAATTGTAACTCACATGATGTTTTCCGTGATAAAATTCCTATAAAACTGTCAACAAGGGAATTTACAATTTTGGAATATATGATTAGGAATAAAGAACGTGTCTTGTCGAGGGAACAAATTGAGCAGCATATCTGGAATTATGATTATGAGGGCGGTACAAATGTGATTGATGTCTATATCAGGTATTTACGTCGAAAAATTGACAAGGATTTTGAACCAAAGCTGATTCATACAATTCGTGGAGTTGGGTATGTGTTAAAAGCTGAATAGGTTTTGAATTTAAATAAAATAAGGAATAAAAAATAATGAAAAGATTCTTTAATAACAGTTCGATAAAGTTGAAAATTGGCTTATGGTATATGGGAATTATGATTTTGCTTGTATTTTCATCGCTGGCTATAGTTTTTTATATAAGTGAAAATATTATTCATTCAAGTGTACGAACTTATCTAAAAGATGTTGTAATTCACAGGCTTGATTATTTAACTATAAAAAATGGAGAAATTATAATTGACAGCAATTTTGATACAATGATCCAGAATGTGGAAATTGCCATTTATGACAAGGATTTTAAATTTCTCTATGGAAATTCGCCAAATGGCTTTGAGATGGATAACAGCAAATCTAAAGACGATAAAATTATGATAATTAGAAGCAGCAATCAGAAATGGTATGTTTATAACAAAACGATTAAACTGGATAATTATGGAAAAGTGTGGATTAGAGGGGTAATGCCTAATATTGGACAGTCAAGTGCGATTGAGACAGTCATTCAGATTTCCATTATAATTTTACCATTTTTCCTTATACTTTCAGCAATTGGTGGTTATGTCATTACAAGAAATGCATTTAGGCCAATTGAGCAAATTAGGAAAATAGCGGAAAAAATTAACGAAGGAAACGACTTGTCACAACGGATTAATCTAAAAAAAGGTGATGACGAGCTTCATACACTTGCAAACACCTTTGACGTGATGTTTGATAGGCTTCAGGCGTCCTTTGAAAACGAAGTGCAGTTTACTTCTGATGTTTCGCACGAGCTTAGAACTCCAATTACAGTTATCTTGACACAGGCAGAATATGGAAAAGGCTATATAAATTCAGTTGAAGAAGCTAAGAAGTCCTTTGGGATTATAGAAAAGGAAGGGCAGAAAATGTCAAAACTGGTGTCGCAGCTACTAACTTTGGCAAGGATGGAGCGTGGAAAGCAGAAGTTAAATTTGGAACATATTGATTTAAGCGAACTGATTGAAATGACAGTGGAAACACAAATTTCAAGTGCGAAAGCGAAAAATATAAAATTTATTACAAAAATCACTCCTGCAATTTATGCAAATATTGATGAAATGATGATGATGCGTGTCTTTACAAATTTAATTTCAAATGCAATCTGTTATGGAAAGCAGAACGGGACAGTAACGATAGAACTGTTTTCTGAAAATGATAAAATTATCAGCAAAATTTCTGATGATGGAATAGGAATTGAAAAAGACAAGCTGGATAAAATCTGGTTACGATTTTACCAGGTAGATTCTTCCAAAAATGGCGATAATTCTGGACTTGGGCTTTCGATGGTAAAAAAAATTATAGAATTACATAATGGACAGATCTCTGTAGAAAGTGAATTTGGAAAAGGTACAGCTTTTACAATAATTTTAGAAAAAATTTGATAAAAAAAATAATTAATAAAAACAGAACTATAATTAATTGCTTAAATTTACTGGAAAATTATGCTATAACTAGACTTTTAATACAAAATAATATACAAAAATTAAAAAAAATTTCAAAAAATGAAAAAAATTTAAAAGTTCTCATTTTTCTTTAATGTTTATGTGGTACTATTAACTTGTCAGAAAGAATGGTACTTTAGCTCAACATTAGTGCCAAACTGTTACTCGAGTAAAAATGGGCATTTTACAAAAATTGCCTATGTGAAAAATGAAAAAATTATATTTAGAAGAAAGGAGAGATTTATTAGGTAATTGTATATTATTAAAATTATTGAAGAAAAAAGTCGAATTATAGATAACAATAAACATAATTATAAGGAAAGGGATGATAAGCTATGAAGAGGAAATTTTTAAAGATGACATTATTCGGAATGTTAATCATCAGTTCGTTAGTTTTTTCAGGTAATAAGGAAAGGAAAAAAATAACAGCAATTAAAGCAAAGCAAATAGCCTTAGCTAAAGTCCCTGGAGCAACATTTGCGAATGTTCTTGAGTTTGATTCAGAGAATGCTAATCTTTATAAAGGGCAAATTAGTTATAGAGGTGTTGCTTATAACTTTGAAATTGATGTTTATACTGGAAAAATAATTAATTGGAGTGAAGAAAATAAATAAAAATTTAAAGATGGGTTATGGAGAAAAAATTATGATAAATAAAATTAAAAAAAGAGGATTTAATAATACAATTACTTTAATAATATTTCTTCTTTCTGTCAATTTGATGGCAAAAGAAATTAACAATACCGTTAAACTAGTACCAATGGTAAGCATAAAAACTTCTGACGCACAAATAACGCCAAATAAAGCAAAGGAAATTGCACTGGCACACGCTGGTGTCGCAGAATCGGCTGCCAATTTTAAACAGATAAAGTTGGATAATAAAAATGGAAAATCTGTTTACGTGATAGAGTTTATTGCAAACAAACTTAGATATGAATTTGATATTGACGCAAGCAGCGGTTCAATTATAAAATTTGAAAAGAGATAAAAATAAAAAATTAAAGACTATATAAGAAATTGGCAATCTATATAGTCTTTTTTTGTAAATTCCATTTGATTAAAAAATTAAATCATTCCAAGATAAGCGGCTCCTAAAATTCCTGCATCATTTCCAAGAGTTGCTGTAACAATTTTTAGATTTTCCAAAATTGATGGGAATGCCACATCTTTTAATTTTTCTTTCACACGGTCAAATAGGAAATCTCCAGCAAGAGCAACTCCTCCACCTACAACAACAATTTCAGGATCTAGTATGCTAAGCAGATTTCCAATTCCTAATGCTAATTTTTCCGCTTCATAATCCACAATATCAAGTGAGAATTCATCACCTTTTTTAGCGGCGTCAAACACATCCTTTGCTTCTAAATCTCTACCGTTTGTCATTTCGTAAAGCAAGTTTTGCTTATTTACTGCAAGACGGCTGTTTGCTTCACGAATTATTCCAGTAGCAGAAGCATAGGCTTCCCAGCACCCTTTCTGTCCGCATCCGCATAATTTACCGTTTGGTTCAATTTTAATATGTCCAACTTCTCCGCCTGCACCATGTTCTCCGCTTACAAGTTTTCCATCAACAATGATTCCGCCACCGATTCCAGTTCCTATTGCAAGTCCTAATACATTTTTATATCCCTGTGCGGCACCTTTCCACATTTCTCCAAGTGTAATTACATTTACATCATTATCAACCTTTACTGGTTTTCCTAAATTTTTCTCAAATTCCAATGCCAAATCCACTCCATTTTTCCAAGGAAAATTCGCCCAAAACTTAACAACTCTTGAATTTAACACAGGCCCTGGCACTCCAACACCAACTGATACAACATTATCAAAATTAACATTACTTCCTTCAATTTGAGTAATCAGAATTTTTGATAATCTTTGAATTGTTTCAGAAAAACCTTCCATTGAATCAGTTTTTACAATAGTTGTAAAAATAATATTCCCTTTTTCATCCACAAGTCCAATCTTTGTATTAGTTCCTCCCAAATCAATTCCTACATAATATTTCATATTTCCTCCTAATTATAATTTTTTATTTTATTTCCATAACACATAGTAAAACATCTTTAAAATTAATTTTTATATCAATATTAGTTTACCTTATTTCTTCTACTTTTTCAATATTTTACAAAATTTTTTTTTAATGATATAATGAAAATATATTTTTTAAAGAAAAAGAATCTGTTTAATAATCTAATTTTAAAATCTATCCTTAAGTATTCAATTTAATAATTTTTATTTTGGATTATTTTGATTAATAATTATTTTTTTCTAAATTTATATATTTTTTCTTTTTTATAGAGCAAGGGGAATCAATCGCCATTCCCCTTTATTTCGCAATAACAGTTATTTTAAAATATTTAAATAATGCCATACTCAAGATAATAGCGAAAGTATTACGCACTATCCCCAGTTTGTCTAAGCATTTTTTGAAAACAAAAATTAAACTCGCTACATAAAACTTCGCTCAGACAGTAATTTTTATTTCCCAAAAATCACGACATTTTCGATTTAACTATAATATTCTATTATGATAAAAAAATTTTCAAGCAAAATTTTGTTAGGAGAAATTAAAAATATAAATGAAAAAACAAATATTAACCAAAATATCCTAAAATAAAAATAAAAAAATATTAATTTAAATACTTGTGGATAGGTAGTGGTATTTTAAAAAATTATAGAATAAAAATTAAGTTATTGGACAAATTTAATAATAAAATTATGGAGGTTTTTATGAGAAGTTTATCAGGAATACAGCCCAGCGGAATTTTACATATTGGGAATTATTTTGGGGCTATTAAGCAGTTTGTGGAATTGCAGGATGAATATGAAGGTTTTTATTTTTTGGCAAATTATCATGCTTTGACGTCTTCGCCGAAAGGGGAGGATTTGAAGGCTAATACGATTAATGTGATTTTGGATTATTTGGCTTTGGGATTGGATCCTGAGAAGTCAACGTTGTTTTTGCAGTCGGATGTACCTGAGCATGCCGAATTGTCTTGGATTTTATCAAATATTTCTCCAATGGGGCTACTGGAAAGGGCTCATTCATACAAGGACAAAATTGCAAAAGGGATTAAGCCAAATGTGGGGCTGTTTACTTATCCGATACTTATGGCGGCTGATATTTTGATGTACTCGCCAGATATTGTGCCTGTTGGGAAGGATCAGAAGCAACATGTGGAAATGACTCGTGATATTGCGATTAAATTTAACGAAACTTACGGTAAGGAAGTATTCAAGCTTCCAAAAGAAAAAATTGTTGAAAATGTAGCAACTGTGCCAGGAACAGATGGAGACAAAATGAGCAAGTCTTATGGAAATGTAATAAATATGTTTGGTTCAAAAAAAGCACTGAAAAAACAGATAATGAGCATTGTAACAGATTCAACGCCTTTAGAGGAGCCAAAAAATCCTGACAACAACATCACAAAATTATATGCTCTTTTTGCAACAGAAGCAGAAGTAGAAGCATTAAAGGAAAAATTCAGAGCTGGAAACTTTGGATATGGACATGCCAAAAATGAATTGTTTGACAAATTCATGGATTATTTTTCTCCATTCCAGAAAAAACGTGAAGAACTGGAAAACAATATGGATTATGTATATGGAATTTTGCGTAAAGGTGCAAACAAGGCTAGAAGCATTGCAACTGAGAAGATGGATGAAGTTAGGGATGTAGTGGGGCTTTTGAAGAAAAATTATTAAAAAATTAGTGATTTTTATTTGAATAGTTTTATTTTAATTGTAAAGAAAAGGCACATTTAAGTGTCTTTTTTGGCTTTAAAAATTTTACTATGATATTTATAAAAATAAGAGGTAGGATCAAATGAAGAGAATAACAAATTTAGAGGATAACACAAAAAAAGATATTTTTCTAATTTTATTTATAATTTATATATTTCACCTTCTATTTATGATTCCTTTACACAACGATACAGTATTTACCGAGAATAAAATATTTAAATATGTGTATATGTTTAGAATACATAGATGGATACTTAGTTTTCCAATAATTTATTATTTTGTAAAAACTTATAAAAAATATGAATATTTTAAAACGAATGAAAAATTAAAGGCGAAAGACTTTAGTATTTATTTTGCATTAGCCTTTTGGGTAGGTAATTTTTTTAGTTTTTTAATTGTATTAATGAGCAGTCATAAGGGACGAACACCTGTGGTAGCGATATACGAACCTCTGTATACAGATGTAATAATGATAGTTTGTGTGGCACCAATACTAGAAGAAATAGTATTTCGGGGAGTTATAATGAATAATTTAAAAAAATATGGAATAAAAACAGCAATAGTTATTAATTCAGTCTTTTTTGCATTATCTCATTATAATATAGATATGATTATCCCGGCATTCTTTACAGGAATTATTTTTTCCTATGTTGCATATAAGTATTCAACAAAATATTCTATTTTAATACATTTTTTTATAAATGCAATAACGAAAACATCTCAGGTTTTAATTCTTTTAAGAATTGAGATACTTCTAATTCTAGTTGGTTTGTTTTCTGCCTTTTTGATTATCTTTTTATTAGTATTTTTTATAATTGGATTGTTGGAAGGGAAGTACAAAGAAGTACTTTCGATTTTTGAATTAAATGTTGAAGATAGGGAAAATATGATTGCGTTTTTAAAAAATAATGTTTTATATTTGCTGGTAATATTTGCAATCGTAGTTTCTAATTTAGTGTTTAACTATAGGATAGTTTGACGAAATGGGGAGTTTCTTTTCAGGGAAACTCCTTTTAAAATTTAAATTATATTATTTAATAAAGTCATTTTTATTTTTTATTTACTTTTTAAATACTTCTTATAAACCTTCTTAAATTCCAAATCTTCATCAATATTTTCCAGCTTTTTCTCAAATAAGTCCATTCTATTTTTCATAGTTTTTTCAATTGAATGAAACTGCCTGTATTCATCAATTTTAGCGTGATTTCCACTTCGCAGGACTTCTGGAACGGTGTAGCCGTCAATTTCTACGGGCCTTGTGTATTGTGGAAAGCCTAAAAGTCCGTTATAAAAAGAGTCGGTTTCAAAGGATTCCTTTTTTATTACGCCTTCCTTTATACGAATTACAGAGTCCATAATTACAAGGGAAGGCAAGTCGCCACTGCTTAGGACGTAATCACCAATGGAAATTTCTTCATCTACAAATTTATCAATTACTCTTTGATCCAGCCCTTCGTAACGTCCTGAAATAAGTACGATTTCATCTTTTTCTGAAAGTTCTGTAACTTTGTTGTGGGTTAGCTGTTTTCCTTGTGGGGATAAAAAAATTACGTAAGGTTTTTTTGAATTTTCGTTATTTTCGTTATTGTAAAATTCGTAGTTTTCATAAAAGAAGTTCCAGTAGGCTTCTGGCTTTAAAACCATTCCAGCACCGCCTCCAAAAGGGATGTCGTCCATCTGGCTGTGCTTATTTCTGGCGTAATCTCTTATGTTTACGATGTTAAAGTCGATAATATCCTTGTCGCTTGCTCTTTTTAGGATAGTTTGTGATAAATACTGCTCAAATAATTCTGGGAATAGTGTGAGTACGTTAAATTTCATTGATTTTACCTCTTGCATTTATTTTTAAATTCTATTTATTTATTCTCGCATTCCATCAATCAGGATTACTTCGATTCTGTTGTTTGGAAAATCGATTTTTGCTACAAATTCATCAATTAATGGAACCATTATTTCTTTTTTTGTATCGATATCTTCAATAATTAGGATATTGTGGGCTGCGGTTTCCATTACATCTACAACTTCTCCAATTTTCTCATTTTCAGAAAACACTTCTATTCCAAATAAATCTTTTACGTAAAAATCATCTTCGTCTCTTTTAGGCAGTAAATCACGGCGGATTTTGACTTTATAGCCATTCAGCTCCTTTGCAGCGTCAATATTGTCAATTTTTTCAAAGTTCAAAATTGCTTTTTTGTCATTCAGCCTTTTTATATTTTTTACAACAAGTAATTTCTTTTTGTCGTTTTTTTCAAGAAGAACACGTTCATTTTTGATAAGTTCAATATTTTCAAAAATTGAGTTGATTTTGACACTTCCACGTAAATGGTGTGTTCCAACGATTGTTCCTATATTTACTAAGTTTTCCATTATTTATTATTATTTCTCTCTTTCTTAAATCTTTTTCTAAATTTCTTTTTTTAATTTTGTAAATTTTCTGCTATCTTCGGCAATCATTTTTAAGTCATCCAAGTCGATTCCATCAAAGTTGGCTGCAACTGCTGAAATTACCCCTTCCACTAATGGAGCGTCCGCAATTTTTGCCTCAACTTGTCCTTCCAATTCCTTTATTGCCTTAGCTGCATTAAAGACAGAACTTCCCATATCTACGAAAACAAGCACCCCAGCACCGTTATCTGCACGGATTATCGCTTTTTTCACATTTTCGGCATTTGTTCCATAAACTTCCCTACTTGCATTTCCCCCATTTTCCAATGCAAATTCTTCCTGCTTGAACACTTTCACAAAATTAATAATTTCCTGTGCAAGTGTATTACTGTGGCTAACTACCACGATTCCTACTAATTTATGATTATTTTCCTTCATTTTTTTATTTTTGTCCTTTCATATTATGTTTGTGTTTTTATTTTTTGTTATTTTGATTTTTAATTTTCTCCCAATAATCTGTCTAAAATTATTGAAACGGCACTTCTGACACATAAATGATTGTATTTAGTCTTTCCCCGGATTGGTTCCAAAATTTTATAGGATAAATCCATAATTTCATTTGTAAGCCCCCAGCCTGTTCCAAACAAAATTAGATATGGCGAATCATCTTCAACCATTTCCTTGCCTAAATCAGCATATCCGACAGTATTTGGAAAAATTTTTGCCGAAGTCGTTATAATTTTTGGTTTTTTCCCTTCAATTTTTTCAATTGTTTCTATCGCACTTTGGACAGAATCTTCAAGTTCTGTATTTTCAAAGGCTTCATTTCGGTTTTTGTTAAATTCTATTCCGTTTCCCTCAGTCCAGTAGCCAATAATTCTGCCAGTCAGCTCTTTCTGGGCATCAACTGGAGTTATGATGAAATATTTTTTTATATCATAAGTCCTGCAAGTTCTGGAAATATCGTGTATGTCAAAGTTTGTGACAGAAGTTGCCACAATAGCGTTATTTCTATTGTATACAGGATAGTGGACAAGCCCCACATATATGTTATCTCTCATTTTTTGTATTCCTCTCAGATTTTTTTAATTTATTTATTTCGTTTCTGTCTGTAGCCACGTATCTGTTCGTTTTGCTCCCTGTAAGCTAAAGCCATAATAAACAGCAGTACAGTTTGTACCCAGAAAATTGCAAAATCAGTAAAATTATGAATTACAATTCCAGCAATCAGAGCAATTTTTAACACATTATTTCTGTCATTTCTCAAAATATCGTATAGGTAGCGTAAAAATACGGTAAGTAAAGCTATTGTTCCGATTAGTCCGTAACTTAAAAGCAGTTCTACAAGCGCATTATGCGAATGCGGATATACGTAATTTGTAAATTTGTAGTAAAAAAAGTTTCCGTGTCCGTACAGAATGTTTGTTTTCTTGAAAATTCTGAATGCCATATCAATAATTTCCACCCTTAGCCAGAAATATTCTATTAATGTGCTTTCCCGCAAGAATGGGAAAATTCCTGACACTACCCCTAGAATATATGACAGAAGTGCTAAAATGCACCCAGCAAAATATCTTCTTCGTAAAAAGTAGAAAAATAATACAAATATTCCAAGAACTGCAGCAATTAGTGAGGATCTTGAGCCAGTCAGCAGTATTGTCAGAATATTCATTAAAAATATGGCAAAATTAATTTTTGATTTTTTTTCAAAAGTAAAATATAAATTTATAATTGCTGACATCATCATAATGCTTCCCAAATAATTTGGATTAAGATACCCAAAATAGCCAATTCTACTGTGTGTGAATAAAAATTCTCCAATTCCGACAAAAAGCGATATTCCAGAAAATTTTGCCATCCATTCCAAATTATTTTTTTTAAAATTCACATCCACAATTAACGTATAGTAACGCCCAACTACAATGCACAAAAATATTGGAATTGCGATTAACCCTAAAATATTTTTATAAAAGGCGGAAGTTATAAGTGAAAATCCTAAAACAATTCCCACCGTAATAAGCGACTTGTCCTTAAATATTTTTTTGTATTCTCCAGTTGTAAAAATATTTACCAATATTAAAATGCTAAATAAAATAACTAAAACATAATGTATAAAAATTGATGCACCCAAAAGTAAATACAATTTTTCCAAATATTTCTGATTTTTTGTTTCCAAGTTTCCTCCTTATAGTTATAATAAGATAGTAAAACATCTTTAAAATTATAGCCAATCCATTTAAAAATTGGAGTAAAAATATGTAAAAAACAATGGACTATAGATATAGCCAACTTTCTGCTCTCGTTTTAAACTAGAATTGCTATATATTCAAAATTTTTTATAAAACTCCCTGCTCAAAGGCATAAGGAGTGTATTTTCCACTTTTTGTATCAATACTTTTAATAATCTTTTTCACTTCATCTGCCTTTTCAAACGTAAAGTCCAGTCTTAATTCATCCAAATTCAGCTCATAAATATCATCCAGCCTTGGTATCAGATTCATCGGCTTATCCAAATAAAGTTCAATATTATCAAGTTCATTTCTTACAATCTTGTACTTATCATAAAATTCTCCTTCCAGCTCCTTGTATTCCTTATCAAAAATTTTATGCTCGATGTACATTCCTTTTAGATGGCCATAAATTACAAGCCCTTTTTTCAACTTGTCAGATTTTATGTTTTTTAGTTGCCGATAACTTAATTCTGGCGATAAAAATACAGTTTCAAGATTTTTAAAGCTGGAAAACATCTCAATTGCATGATTGTTGAAAACATTTAAGTTCCAGTCCAGCGTTTGCCCTTTTACTCCAGTTTTTTCTCCCATAATTGCCTGATAAAGATTGGAGGCTAAATTTGTACCTATTTTTATTTTATTTGTTTTAGACAAATTCTTTTCCTTTGCAACGTCAAACTGTTTTCTGTAAACTTTTGTTATCCCCATTTCACGACAGACATTTTCCTGTTCGTCATTTGTAACAAGTGCAGAAATGATAGGCTTTTTGCTATTTTTATCTTTCCCACTTTCCATATTTTCAGAATTTTTATTTGTTTCAAAATCGTATTTTTTTCGCTCAATAGCCGTTCTTTTGTAAGATTCAAGCAATTTTTCCAAAAGTTCCGAAACACATTCCCTTTTCAGAGTTTTCAGCTCACTAAACGGAATAAATGAAGTCCCATCATAATCAATCTGAATTTTCCCAAGCTCAAATGTCGTATCTCCAAGTTCCCCAATTTTTTCAGCAATTTGCTCTTTTGTAATCAATTTTTTTGCATCTTGCTCAATAATATTTCTTTTTTTTGTAACAGAAATTATTTCATTTTTCAAATTTTCAATTTCCAGCGTAAGCTCGAATTTCTGCCCTTTTTTTGCAAGTAATGTCGCATTAACAGCCGCATATCTTTTGGAAACTTTTATATTATGGATAATTCTGTCATTAATTTCTTTGGAATAATTTTTGTAAATATATCTTGTCCCTTTTGGTAATTTTCCAATGAAAACAATATCGAATCTGTCAGCTTTTGAGATTTTTTCCTTATTATTACGTTTTTCATTCTGTTTTTTATTTTTCTTTTCAGAATTTCCATTTTCTACAGCTTCAATAATCCGAATTTTATTTACATATTCTCCGCCAATTTGCTCAAAATTTTCATCCACAAATTGAACTCCATCTCCTAAAATAAGTTCATCATCAATTTTAAAATTATTCGATTCACCAATTCTCGCTCCAAGAAAATATCCAAAATTTGAGGAATATTTAAAGTTCATAAGTTTGTTATCCAAATAAAAATATCCTTTTGAATATCCACGGTTAAATAACTTATAACTTTCTGTCGGACGTGGAGTACCTTTTAAAATATTGTCATAATAGCTTACAGTTTCATAAACATACTCGCTCGATTTTTTTCGTCCCTCAACTTTTATCGCATCAATTCCAATATTCTTCAACATATTGATTTCCTTTTCCTGCAATAACTGATCGTTTGGGCTTAAAAAATAAGCACTTTCCCCATTTTCATCTGTAAACTTCTTACGGCAGGAATAGGCACAAAGTCCACGGTTTCCACTTCTTCCGCCAATAAAGCTGCTTATATAGCAGTTTCCAGAATAGGAAATACAAAGTGAGCCTGAAACAAATATTTCCAGTTCAATGTCAGTTTTTTCACGAATGCTTTTTATTTCTTCAAAGGAAAGTTCTCTTGCAAGGCAGACACGGGTAAGTCCTAATTCCTTTAGTTTATTGGCTTCTACGTGATTTGCCACAGTCATCTGGGTACTTCCATGAATCTTTAAATCTGGAAAATTTTCCTTCAAAAACTTCACAAATCCCAAATCCTGTACAATAACAGCATCAATCCCGTGTTCATAAACTCTTTTGACATTATTATACATGCTGTTAATCTCGCTGTCCTTCAAAATTGTATTCAAAGTTATAAGCGTCTTTACCCCACGTGAATGAGCATAGTCAATCCCGTTAAACACTTCCTGCATAGCCAAATTTTCGTTATTCCTTCTCGCTCCAAACCCTTTCAGCCCGAAAAATACCTCATTAGCCCCAGCTTTCACAGCTGCAACCAGCTTTTCATAATTACCGGCTGGTGCCAAAATATTCATTTTTCTTTTTTTATCAAAATCTATTGCTTCTTCCAATTTAAATTTCTCTCCATTTTATCCAAATTTTTCATCTTTGTATATTATATCAAATTTGTTATTTTTTTCCAATTTATTTTTTAAAATAAAATTCTATAACAATTAATTTGATAGCCTTATAAAAAAAATAAAATCTAATTTTTAAGTATCCATATAAGGGATTCTTATTCAGAATTTGAAAAACTGCTTATTAGTAATAAATGTTTTTCATATATTCTATGTTTTTTCTTTTTATACAAGCAAGGGAAATCAGTCGCCATTTCCCTTGCATCCCTGGCTCGTCTAAGCATTTTTTGAAATAAAAACGAAACTCGCTGACGCTCAGACAGTCGTTTTCATTCCAAAAAAATTGAATAAAAAATAGAAAAAACTATTATTAATCATAACTTATTAAATAAAATTATAAAAGTCCTTAAGATGGATACTTAATGATTAAATTTAATTAAAGTATATTTCGAAATTTAAATTATTTTTTTATAAAAACCTTTATTTTATGAGAAAAAGATGATATTATTATGATAAATAAATTATGGAGAAAGGAGAGAATGTTAAAAATATGGAATTTTATAATTTTATTTATTTAGAGAATAAAAAGCTTGTAATTGATAAGTTTTTTCTTGTTATAATTATTTTTGTGATTGCATTTGTATTATTTACATTCTGGAAATGGTTTAAAGGGAGCATTTCTTTGAGAGATAAACAGCTTAGTATGCTTGGTTTGATGATGATTTTTTTATTTAGCTTGTATCATTTTGAAAATTATAGAGCTAAAAATAATCAGGAAAAAGTTTATAAAAATTCGGCAAGCGTTATTAAAAAATTGGCTGAAAAATTTAAAGTTGGAGAAAATGAGATTTTTATAAATACTCCTGAAATAACAGAACATACAGTTTATAAAATAAGGGATAAGTTTTATCAGATTCATTGGGTTGACAATAATATTCTGGTTGAACAAATGACGGTTCCTTATGTAGATGAAATTAAAACGTTTAAAGAATAGTGAAACTTTTTATTTTTAAAAGCGAAAGATAATAAAGAAAGCGAGATGATGTAATTTGGATTTTATAATTCCTGTGGCGATAAAACTTACGATCGGATTTATTGCCTTGGTAGTATTTATGAATTTAAACGGACGAAGCCAGCTGGCACCAACTTCAACAGAAGATCAGATAGGTAACTATGTTCTTGGGGGAATCATTGGTGGTGTAATTTACAATCCGAGTATAACAATAGTCCAATTCCTAATAGTTCTTTTAATATGGGGACTGTTAATGACAACGATAGATTTTCTAAAAAATTCAAACAAGAATGTAAAAAAAATGATAGACGGACAAATCGTATACTTAATAAAAGGTGGAAAAATGATAACAGAAAATTTTGCTCAGGCAACTCTTTCTATTCCTGATTTTTACACAAAATTAAGGACAAAAGGAATTTTTAAAATATCAGATATTGAAGATGCATTTATGGAATCAAATGGACAGTTAATTGTTATACAAAAAAATGATGAAAATTATTCAAACCTGTTAATTTCAGAAGGAAAAATCTTGGAAGAAAACTTGGAACATATTGGAAAAGATGACAAGTGGCTGCGGGAAGAGCTGGAAAAATATAATATTTCTGATATTGATGACGTTTTTCTAGTTGAATACAGTAATGATGATAAACTTTTCATTGTGAAGAAGTAGAAAAAGTTTAATTAAAAAGAATGCTCGAATAGTAGTGCAAATTATTGTTTGAGTATTTTTTATTGTAAATATGTTTTTTTGTGTTTGAGAAAAAAGTTAATGAAATTTAATAATGAATATGCTATAATTAAGACAATTATTAAATATATTCTTAGTTTTAAACTATTGGAAATATTAATATATAAATAAATTTTACCGTAATCTTTAAATATTATTGAATTTTCACCTCGATAAAGTAAAGTTTAGAAAATATTTGAACTGCTGAGAAAGGATGAAAAATTGTGGAAAAGGAAGAGATGGAAGAAAAAGGGAAAGCTGACTTGGAAGTTAAGAATAGTGACGATAAAATTGATGAAATATTAGAAAATGTTGGAAGTATTAGTGATAAACTGAACGGAATGAATGAATTATTTCTGAAAAAAATCCAGAGTACAAGTTTTGAAAAGGAAATCGCAGATAAACTTCACGAGGAGATTCAGAAATATAGGAATGATTTGCATTTTCAGCTTGTAAAACCGCTTATATTGGATCTGATAAATATGAGGGAAAGCATGAAAAAAGGTGTGGGAAATTTTTGTAAAAAGACAGATGAGGAAAAGTTGAAACTGCTTCAAAGCTATATTGAGGAAATTGAGATTATTCTTGAAAATAATGATATAGAAATTTATGAAACAGGGAATAGAGAAAATATCGATTTTGATGCAAAAAGGCAAAAAATAATAAAAAAAATTGAAACTTCAGATGAAGAGCTGCATGGGAAAATTTATAATATTTCAAGCAGTGGGTATATGCACAAAGGAAGGGTGATTTTGCCTGAAAAAGTGGAAGTTTATATTCATAATAAAGATGAAGAAAAGGATAAGATGAAGGGAGAATAAAAATGTCAAAATATGTTTTTGGAATTGATTTGGGAACAACGTATTCATGTATAGCACGTGTAGATGATACGGCGAGGGCTGAAGTAATAAAAAATAATGACGGGGACAATATAACTCCATCTGTAGTTGCATTTGAAGGGGATAATGTTATCGTCGGCGCTGATGCAAAGGCTGAGGCGGTATTAAATCCCGAAACCACAGTTATGCTCGTAAAGACGCTGATGGGGAAAACTGATTTTGCGATTAATTATGAGGGGGAAGATAAAACTCCTGAGGAAATATCTGCATTCATCTTGAGAAAATTGACTCAGGACGCTTCTGAGCAGCTCGGAGTGGAAGTCAGGGATGTTGTAATAACTTGTCCAGCCTATTTTGGAACAGCAGAACGTACGGCCACAAAAAATGCAGGTAAAATAGCAGGACTGAATGTACTGGAAATTATAAGTGAACCGACAGCTGCGGCACTGTATTACGGATGTGCAAAGGAACAGGATGAGAAGATAATTTTAGTATATGATCTTGGTGGTGGAACATTCGATGTGACGATTATGCGGATAAGTGCTGATAAAATTGAGGTTATCTGTTCTGATGGAGATCATGATTTAGGCGGGAAAAACTGGGATGAGGTACTTATAGGGTATCTGGCTGACCAGTTTGTTGAAAAAATAGGTTATGATATTGAATTTGACGAATATGCAAAACAGGATCTGCGATTGAAGGCGGAAAAGATAAAAAAACAATTAACTTCAAGAAGTCAGGCTGGAGATATGCTGGAAGTCATGGGAAACAGGGAAAAAGTGACTGTAACTAGAGATGAGTTTGATAAAATAACGTCTGCCTTGTTAAATGAAACTTTGAAAAAGACAAAGGAAGCCATTGAAGTTGCGAAAAATAAAGGTTATGATGTGATTGATGAGATTCTTTTAGTTGGTGGTTCTACGAGAATGCCTCAAGTTAAGAAGGCACTTGCCAAAAATTTTGGAGAAATTGAAATCAAGATTCTTGAGCCGGATGAGGCTGTGGCAAAAGGGGCGGCAATTCACGCCGTGAATGTTTATGTGAATAATCAGAAAAGCCTTACAGCAAAGGACTTTGAGTCAAACGAGGAAGTAAAAGTTACAGTCAATGGCAATGAAAAGGAACTGAAGGCACAGGATTACAAGGAAAATTTAACATTTTCTCCTGAAATGATGAGCATTGGTGGAAATACAAGAGAGATTGTAATAGCAACTACAAAAAGTTTTGCGGTAAAGGTGGAAAACAGGGAAGGCATCAAAAGCTGTTTTAATATGATTATAAAAAATGAGGCGATGCCTAGCGGGTTTTTGGAAGTGTCAGGGAATTTCAGCACTCTTTATGACAATCAGGCGACAGTTGATATTGAAATATACGAAAATGACTATATGGATAAATATTTTGAAGTGGATGAGGATTTGAAAATAGGGAATGCGATATTGGAATTACCAAAAAATACGCCTGCCGGCTCACCAGTTGAAATCACGCTTAAATTAAACAAGGAAGGAATTTTGGAAGTTAAGGGGCTGGATAAGACTGGGAATAAGCAAGTTAATGTAACATTTGAAACAAAAGGCGTGATGACGAAGGAAGAACTGGAAAGATTGACACAAAAATCACAGGGAATAGCCGTGCTGTAATAAAATTTATACAAAAGTAATACTCAAATTTTCTAGAATTAAATTAGCAGAAAATTAAATAAATTTAAAGTCTGGATAACATAATTCTAATTTTATAATTTTGATTTTAAAATATTTTTACTATGAAAGGAGGCGTATCTTAAAAAATGGCAGAAGAGAGTAAAGAATTGGCAAAAATACAAAATAACTGGTATGAAATACTTGAATTGGAATATTATCCAGTTCCCGAAGAAAATGAAAAAAGGATAGAAGCCAGAATTGAAGAAAAAAAGCGGCATTGGCTGGCAAAAGAGAGCGATCCTTTTGATGGGAAAAAATATAAAAAATATAATAATTTGGCAAAAAGTGGAATTATACGGGAAGAAATGCTAAATGAAGCTAGAAGGAAAGAACTTATAAAAGATGCTCAGCAAAGACTGTTTAAACCGATAGACGATTTTCTGAAATATCTTAACGGGGTTGCAATTACTGAAGAAATAGTGACGGAAATTGCAAAAAAAACTCGACGTAAAGAGAATCTTGTACGGGAACGGATAGAAAAAATAGAGCGAAAAATAGAGCCAAAAGAATATGATGAAAAAATATATCAGAAATTTTTGAAATATGTTCATATAAAATTTAATGAATTTTACGAATTTTCAGCGTTTGGAAAATACCTAGAAATACTGAGCAAAGATAATTTGTATGATTTTCTGATTTCTGAGGGGCTGGATATAAAAACTTTGACACAAAAGGAAATAGACGATAATCGGAAAAAACTGATTAAATTTGATAATGAAACTTCTGCCAAAAAGAAGCTGTTCAGCGCCTGTGAATTAATATTAAAGCATAAAGATAAAATAAAGAAATATGATGATTATCTGGAACATTTAAAATATTTGAAAGTGCATAAGGAATTAGAAAAAATAGAGCAAGTTTATAATTTGACGAAAAATAAGGTTCCTGTTGATAAATTTACTGGAGAAATCGAAAAAATAGTAAAAAATAAGAATGAAGCGCAAAGCCTTGTAATTGGATTCTGTAAAGAAAATAAGATACCATATATGGCTGAGAATAATCTTATCCTGCCAGACAAAAATGATAATCCTGAAAGAGCGGCAAAGCAAAACAGATATGCTGAAAAATCGGAAGATTTATGTATTGAGGCTTTGAGGGCTATAAAAAAATCAAAATTTGCAGAAGCGCAGAAATATCTGAATGATGCGAAGCTGTACTGGGCTGAAAATTCTTCAATTACTGTATTGCAGGAAAAACTGGACGAAGTGAGGCGGGAAAGGCGACAGGAAAATAAAGATAATAATACAGTAAAACAAGCAAAGAAAAATTCAAGAAATGCCAAAAGAAATGAGGCGGGGACATATGTGCAAAATAATAGTAAAAATAGTATAAATGCTATTTTTTTAATAATTTCAGGAATATTAATTTGCATTTTAGTTTATTTGGCGGCAACATCGCTATCTTCTTCTGAAACTCAGCAAAATCAGGAAAATGCAGTATCAAATAACGGAAATGTAGTTTCAACTGAGGGAGAAGAAAAAACAATATCTTTAAATCCGTCCGCTAATTTTTCTGTCACGACAAATAATCTCTATTATAGCGGAAAGACAGACACATATTTGGGACAGACGGCAGTAACAGGAAACAGCAGTATAGGAAATTATACTTCATTAGTCATACAGAAATTTCCTAGAAAAAGATACGATATGTTGCTGGAAAATGGAGTGAAGGACAGAGTTTTTAAATTTAAGTGCGGAGTAAAGTTAAAAGCTAAAGGCACGACATTATTTGTTCAGAATGCTGAAGATGTTGTAAGCTTTAAAAATAAAAACAGTGCGGACGAAGATGTGCATATTAAAGAAAATAAAGGATGCTTTACTGATTTTACAAAAATTAATGAAAATAAGTAAAACGAAAGATCATTAAATTTATATATGAATAAAAAAGGATTATCTTATAGTATTCCATATTTTTTTATGGTATAATATTTACAGAAGCAGTATGGTAATGCCACTTTAAAACTGAATGCAAAAGTTATAATTATTTTACTGGAACCGTAAGTTTAATTAATTTTAGCAGTTTGATTTTGAAAAGGTTCGAGTATGATCAGAAAAAGGAAGTGAAAAAATGAAGCTAGGGGATAATGTAGATATAATAGCACCATTAAATGTAAAAACAGCTGATTCAAAAACTGGCTATCTTTTATTAAATCCAACGCTTGTAAATAATGGAAAGATAGAAAGTTTTGAAAATGCGGAAGTTCCAGAAAGATACCGGAATGGAAAAAATAAAATAAATGAAAAATATTTTGTAAGAAAGAACGATGTGCTGTTTCAGGCAAAGGGGAGCAAAATAGAAGTCGTATATGTGGACAGGGATTATGAAAATGTCCTGCCAGCCACGCTTTACTTCATTTTAAGGGCAAATGAAAAGATAAATCCAAAATATTTGCAATGGCTTTTGAAAACAGAGCTGCTGCTGCTTTACTTTGAAAAAAAATATAAGACGATGAGCGCTGTAAGGGCAGTTAATAAGACAGATATAGTGGAACTTGACATAGACTTGCCTGAAAGGGAAGTGCAAGATGAAATGGTGGAAATAATAAACAATTTTGAAATGGAAGAAGAAAGCACAATAGAATATTTACAGCTAAAAAAGAAATATATCGAGGAAAAAATTCTGGCAGAAAATAAGGTGATAATAAATGAAGAATAAATTTTTTAAACTTGTAATAGAAGAGCTGGAAAATAATAAACATCATCAAAAATTAGAAATTTTTAAAATGTCGCTTCTTTTATATACGATTTCTGTAAGTAAGGTTGTGAGCGAAGAATTGGAAAATTTACGTGATGACAACTATTTATTTTTGGAATATTTAAATAATTTGGGATTTGAATACGCTGCCAAAAGTACATATTTAGAAAATATAGAAAAATTATCAGCTAAAATAGACATGTTTGCTGGAATATATGACTTTATAGTTAATTTTCCTGATATGGAAGAATTTATTGAAACTTTGAAGCAGTCGGAAATGGACTTAAAACTGGATATTTTAAGGGGAAGATACGTAAAAATAGTCAAAAATTACACAGATGGCGTAATCAATATGTCCATTATGCACGACGAAAGTATTAACCAGTTATCTGCAGAGTTTTTAAATATTCAGAAAAATGAAATTTTATATAACAATGATTTTTTTGATAATAATAACTTTTATGGTGAAAAGATAAATAAAAACGAAAAAAATGCAATTATTGAAATTTTAAACGCAATGGCAAATCTGGAAAATTCAAAAGACGTAGTAAAAATTTTGACAAAGGAAGAAAATACTGAAAAAATAGTGTATGACTTTTTGATAAATAACAAAAAGGGAATGATTGAAAAAGATGCTTTTTATTTAATGAAAATCAAAAAAATAGAAGAAATTATAAAAATGGATAAAATAAAATGCGTTGTTTCTATGCCTTTTAACAAGACATTAAAAAATCAGGTAATAATTTTTAATGATGATAAGTCAAATAGAAATAACATATTGTTTATTCAGGCACAAAATTTCTTTGAAAAGGGCAGTGAAAAAATAAAACCTGAAAATTATAGGCAGTTAGTGGAAATCTTTAGAAATAAACAGGAAATAAATGGTATTTCAAGATTAATCTCAAATGAAACTGTATTAAAAAAAGATTGCAATTTGGATATATTAAGTTATGTTTTTAAGACAAAGGAATATGTCGATCTGGAAGAATTGAAATCTGAAAAGGACAATGTCTATAACTTGATGATTGAGAATAGAGAAAAATGTGATAATCTTATAAAAAAATATTTAGAACAAAAATAAAATTTATAAACTTAAAATAAATATATAAGGAGTGCAGTTATGAAATTATTAACAATTAATGTCCACGGATGGCTGGAAGAAAATCAAATGGAAAAAATTGATATTTTGGCAAGAGATATTGCGGAAAAGCAGTATGATGTGATAGCAATGCAGGAAGTGAACCAGCTTATGAATAATCCTGTAATCTTTGACGATATAAGACAGGGGAATTATGGATGGGTACTTTTGGAAACATTACAGAAATATACAGACACAGACTATTATTATCACTGGAGCAACTCACACATAGGATTTGGAAAATATAATGAAGGTGTGGCAATAATAACAAGGCATAAAATTAAGGCTGAAGACGAGTTTTACTGTACTTTTGCACAATCGGTGCGAACAATATCGGCAAGAAGGATTGTAAGCATTACAATTGACTACAAAGGGCAGGATATTGAATTTTACAGTTGCCATATGAATTTGCCAACTTGTGAAACAGAAGATATGGGAGAAAATTTACAAAGTATTTTAAAAAGATCTAGAACTGATAATTTAAAAATATTAATGGGGGATTTTAACACAGATGCCAATGGAAATCCAGAAGACTATCAGAATATTGTGAATCAAGGGTTATATGACACATATGTCATGGCTGAGAAAAAAGACAGCGGAATAACTGTTGATAAGGGAATTGACGGATGGGATCAAGATAAATCCAAAAAGAGAATAGACTATATGTTTAGTAATAAGCAAATAAAAGTAAAAGAAAGTGAAGTTATTTTTAATGGTAAAAATAAAGGCGTAGTATCAGATCATTTTGGAATAAAAGTGGAAATAGAAATTTAATTTTTAGTTAAAGAATAATAATTTTAAAATGAAACCATAATTTTTAAATAACTAAAAACCTAGTAATAATCGCTGTTTTTTAATATAGCGATTATTTTTTTGAAAAAATTTTTGAAAAAAGATATACGTAAATGTCTTGACAATTTGAAAAAGTGTGGTATCCTTAAAATAAGGAAAAAATAAATCAAATATATAAAATTTTTTAGGAGGTATTCAACTATGATGAAAAAGGTTCAACGATTTGGTGGAGCGATGATGGCACCGGTTCTGTTATTTGCGTTCACAGGGATAGTCGTAGGATTGGCTTCTGTATTTACTAATACACAAGTTGTAGGAAAAATTGCTGAAGAAGGTACAGTGTGGTATAATTTCTGGTATGTGATATCAGAAGGAGGTTGGACTGTATTTAGACAAATGCCGTTATTGTTTGCAATAGGATTACCAATAAGTTTGGCAACAAAGACAAATGCAAGGGCATGTTTGGAAACATTTGCTTTGTACACAACATTTAATTATTTTGTAGCCGCAATATTAAAAGTATTCTATGGTCTAGATACAGAAAAATTAGTAGAACAAGGGGTAACAGGATATGCCAGAATAGGTGGAGTTTCAACATTAGATACAAGTTTATTTGGTGGTATTCTAATTGCAGCGTTAGTAGTGTATTTACATAACAAATACTTTGATAAAAAATTACCTGATTTCTTGGGAGTGTTCCAAGGTTCGGTATTTGTATATATAGTAGGGTTTGTAGTTATGCTTCCTTGTGCATTTTTAACAGTATTAATTTGGCCTAAAGTTCAAATGGGAATCGGTGCAATGCAAGGATTTATGAAAGCTTCAGGAGTATTCGGAGTATGGATTTACACATTCCTGGAAAGAATATTGATTCCAACAGGATTACATCACTTTGTTTATACACCGTTTGTGTTCGGTCCAGCAGCAGTTCCTGATGGAATTCAAGTTTACTGGGTTCAACATATAAAAGAATTTGCTCAAAGTACTCAGCCACTAAAATCTTTATTCCCGCAAGGTGGATTTGCATTACACGGAAATTCAAAAATATTTGGTGCACCAGGGATAGCGCTTGCTATGTATGCTACTGCAAAATCTGATAAGAAGAAAGCTGTAGCTGCATTATTAATACCAATAGTATTTACAGCGGTAGTTTCAGGTATAACTGAACCGTTAGAATTTACTTTCTTATTTATAGCTCCTGCATTATTTGCAGTTCATGCTTTCCTGGCAGCAACAATGGCAGCAACAATGTATACTTTCGGAGTAGTTGGAAATATGGGTGGAGGATTATTAGACTTCCTATTCCTGAACTGGATACCAATGTTTAAAAATCACTCTGGAACAGTAATTGCTCAGATAGTGATAGGGTTGATATTTACAGCAATATATTTCTTTGTATTTAGATTCTTAATTCAAAAAATGGATTTAAAGACTCCAGGTAGAGAAGATGAAGATGAAGAAATGAAACTTTACACAAAAGCTGATTATAGAGCTAAACATGGTGAAGGTGGAGCAGCTTCTGGTTCTTCAAATGACCAATATATGGATCAGGCAATAATAATTCTTGAAGCATTAGGTGGAAAAGAAAATATTGAAGAATTAAATAACTGTGCAACTAGACTTAGAGTAAGTGTAAAAGATGAAACAAAATTAGCAAAAGATGCTGCATTTAAAGCAGGCGGAGCTCATGGTGTAGTTAGAAAAGGTACAGCTATTCAAGTAATCATAGGTTTAACAGTACCACAAGTAAGAGAAAGAATTGAAAACTTAATCAAATAGAACATAAAAATAAGAAAGAATTTTCAAGAGTCAAAAATTTTAAAGTTTTAAAATACAGGACTTGAGAAAGTTCTTTCTTTTTATATAAAATTTAATACTATTTTCCATTTGGATAGTAGGTTAGTTATGAATTTTTTTAGCAAGGGTTCAAGGCCCCTTGTTAGCAAATAAAATATAATATAATTTCTGTTTTTTAAATAGGGTTTAGTATAAATTATCTTTTAGCAATAGCCGTGAAAGTAAATTTTTCGGGATGATGAATAATGGTTTCATATTGGAAAAGAGTGCCGTTGGAGAGGTAGGCGTGAGTTTCAATAACAACAACCATATTAATATCCTTCAATTTAAAATATTCCTGTTCTTCAGGGGTGATTTTTCTAAACTTTATATCTCTTCGTGAATAGGATATTTTTAGTTTAAGTTCTTTTTCCAGATATTCATATATTGATTTCTTGGCTATCTCTTCGTTTAGAAAAGGCACGATTCTTCTATCAAAAAAACTGGTAGAATAATTTAAGACTTCCCCGTTTAACGAATTAGTACGGACAACTTTGTAAAAATCGGCACTTTCAGAAACTTGAAATTCTTTCATCAATTTTTTATCTCCTTGAACAATATATAAGCTGATTAAGTCAGTTTCAAGATTAATATTTTGAAGTTTATTGAGTTCCTGCACAGTTTGAATGGAAGTCAGAGAAATATTTTCCAGATTTTTTTTCTCAAGTATAATGGATTTTTTCCCTTTTATTTTTTGAATATAGCCTTCTGCTTCTAGCATGGAAAGAGCTTTTCTCACAGTAAGTTTTGAAAAATTATAATCTAGTGCCAAATCATCTTCTTTTTTTAAGAAATCTCCAGGCTTCAGCTTACCATTTTTAATTTTCTCTTTTATATCGTGGTATATTTTTTCATATTTGTTCATTCGTTTATATAAACCTTTCGTATAATTTTTAAGTTTAATTTTAAGTATTATAACTTAATTATACACTAAACAGAAGAAAATAGCAATAAAGATAAAAGGTTTATATAATACATTTAAATTTTAAAAAAAGATTTATATAAAAGTATTGACTTTTTAAAAAAACTGTGTTATTATAGCAATGTAAATAGGAAATAAAAATTAATAAAATATAGAAATGGAGATGATCATTTATGAAGAAATTTTCAATTGCAGTAGCTGGTGGAGGGAGTACATTTACTCCAGGAATTGTGTTGATGTTACTTGAAAATTTAGATAAATTTCCGATTAGACAGATAAAATTTTACGATAATGATGCCCAAAGACAGGAAGTTATAGCAAAGGCTTGTGATATTATTATAAAGGAAAAAGCGCCTGATATTAACTTTGTTTATACAACAGATCCTGAAACTGCATTTACTGACATAGACTTTGTTATGGCGCATATAAGAGTTGGTAAGTATGCAATGCGTGAAAAAGATGAAAAAATACCTTTAAGACACGGAGTATTAGGACAAGAAACTTGTGGACCTGGAGGAATTGCTTATGGAATGCGTTCAATTGGTGGAGTTATCGAGTTAGTTGATTATATGGAAAAATATTCGCCAAATGCTTGGATGTTAAATTATTCAAATCCTGCGGCAATTGTGGCAGAAGCAACTAGAAGATTACGTCCAAACTCTAAGATATTAAATATTTGTGATATGCCAATCGGAATTGAAATAAGAATGGCTGAAATGCTTGGACTTAAATCAAGAAAAGATATGGTAATCAGATACTTTGGATTAAATCACTTTGGATGGTGGACAGACATTAGAGATAAAAAAGGAAATGACTTAATGCCTGCATTGAGAGAAAAAGTTGCAAAAGTTGGATATAATGTGGAAATTGAAGGAGAAAATACAGAAGCAAGCTGGAGTGATACATTTACAAAAGCAAGAGATGTATTTGCAATTGATCCTACAACAATGCCAAATACTTACCTGAAATATTATTTCTTCCCTGATTACGTAGTGAAACATTCAGATCCTAATCACACAAGAGCAAATGAAGTAATGGAAGGAAGAGAAAAATTTGTATTTGGAGAATGTAGAGCAATTGCTGAAAAAGGAACTGCAAAAGACAGTAAACTTCACGTGGATGATCATGCTTCATACATAGTTGACTTGGCAAGAGCAATCGCTTATAACACAAAAGAAAGAATGCTGTTAATCGTAGAAAATGACGGAGCAATCTCAAACTTTGATCCAACTGCAATGGTTGAAGTACCTTGTATAGTAGGTTCAAATGGACCTGAAAAAATTGTTCAAGGTAAAATCCCTCAATTCCAAAAAGGATTGATGGAACAACAAGTATCAGTTGAAAAATTGACAGTAGAAGCATGGATAGAAGGTTCATACCAAAAACTTTGGCAAGCAATCACATTGTCAAGAACTGTACCGAGTGCATCTGTTGCAAAAGCAATATTAGATGATTTAATTGAAGCTAATAAAGATTTCTGGCCAGTATTGAAATAGATTACATTTGAATAATTTTAAAATGGAAATAAATTTTTAGTGCTTGAAATATTATTTGATTTATGATATAATTATTTAGTAAAATAACCATTCAGCGTGGTACGGTAAAATAAATTGCAAAAATAAAGGCACTGCTATTGAAGTAGTGTCTTTTTTTGTGATATAATATTATATTGTCAAGAATGCAAACTTGACAATGAATCCACGCTGAATGGAGGTGGTAAAAATGAATTGGGATTTTACTATTTTGATAGCTATAGTCATTTTGTTTTTGATTATTAGTAAAAAATAGTTAAAATTCATCATCGGCATCACCTTAATGCCTGTCAATCTGCATATTTAGATTGGCAGGTTTAAAAAAATGACTTTGTTGAATATGAAGGAGAAAAATATGGATACAAAAAAGTTAGATAAAAAATGGTGGAAAAAAGAAGTTGGGTATCAAATTTATCCAAGAAGTTTTTATGATAGTAATAACGATGGAATTGGGGATTTGAATGGGATTACAGAAAAATTGGATTATTTGAAAGAATTGGGGATAACACTTATTTGGATTTGTCCGATATTTAAGTCGCCAATGGATGATAATGGATATGATATTTCAGATTATTACGATGTGAATCCTGAATTTGGGACAAAGGAAGATTTGGAAAAATTGATTACAGAGGCTGAAAAAAGAGGAATAAAAATAATTCTAGATTTGGTAATTAATCATACTTCTGATGAGCACGAGTGGTTTTTGGATGCATTGAAAAATCCTGAAAGTAAATATAGAGATTACTATATTTTCAAAAGAGGAGAAAACGGATTGCCACCGACAAACTGGAGAAGCCATTTTGGAGGTTCTGCCTGGGAAAAAGTTGAAGGTGAAGCTGATGAAAATGGGAATGAAATGTATTATTTGCATTTATTCTCAAAAAAACAGCCTGACTTAAACTGGGAAAATCCTGAAGTTAGGGAAGAGCTTTACAAAATGGTAAATTATTGGCTGGAAAAAGGGATAGCTGGATTTAGAGTGGATGCCATAAATTCAATAAAAAAAGATAAGGATTACTTAGATTTACCTGTTGATGGAGCAGATGGACTTGCAGATAATATAAAGTACACATTGAATCAGCCAGGAATTGAAGAATTTTTGGAAGAATTGGCAAAAGAAACTTTTAAAAAATATAACTGCATGACTGTAGCTGAAACTCCGAAGCTTGAGTATGAAAGATATAATGATTTCATTGGAGAAGATGGATTTTTCACAATGATTTTTGATTTTAGCTATGCAGATTTAAATATGGCAAAAGATGGATTTTATTATTCATTGCGAGATATCCCGACTGTAGAATTGAGAGATAAAATTTTTAAAAGTCAATTGACGCAACAAAAATATGGATGGGGAGCACCATTTTTGGAAAATCATGATTCACCAAGAAGTTTGAATAAATTTTTTGGAAAAAAAGCAAATATTTTGAATGCTAAACTACTAGCAAATTTATTTTTCTTTTTGCGTGGAACTCCATTTATCTATCAGGGACAGGAAATAGGAATGGATAATTTTGTGAGAAATGATATTTCTGAATTTGACGACATTGCAAGTAAAGATCAATATCAACGGGCTTTAGGAGAAGGTTTTTCATCTGAAGAAGCTTTGCATTTTGTAAATAAACGAAGTCGTGATAATTCAAGAACGCCTATGCAATGGGACAACAGTAAAAATGCTGGATTTTCAAAAGATAAAGATTCAAAATCGTGGATAAAATTAACAGGAAGCCAAGCTGCAACAAATGTAGCAGACCAAATAAATGACAAAAATTCAATTTTTTCACACTACAAAAAAATGATAGATTTGCGACAAAATGGGAAATATTCAGATTGCTTGACTTTTGGTGATTTTATTTCTGTTCCGTTGGAGAATGAAAAAATTATTGCTTATGTGAGAAAATATGGAAATCAGAAAGTTCTTTGTATTAATAATTTTTCTGAATTGAAACAAGAAGTTAAATTGAGTGAAATTGCAAGAAGCATTAATGAAGTTGAAATTAAGTTGGGAGATGTTCTGATTAATAATTATGAGAATGTTGAAAATGATGGCAAAGTGTTAGTTCTGGAAGGGTATCAAAGTTTATTGGTTCAAATTTAACAGTAAAGGTTACTTGTAGTAAGGAAAAGGACTTTTTGTCAGAAATTTGAGGAAAATAAAAAAATGAAAATAATCAATATTTTTTGATTATTAGGAGGAAAAATGAAAATAAAGGGAGTATTATTTGATTTTAATGGGACGATGCTTTTTGACAGTGAATTACAGGAAAATGTATGGAGAAAATTTCTGAAAAATAAGATAAATAGGGAAATTTCAAATGAAGAAATTCATAAGTACATTCATGGTGGAAATAATAAAACTGTACTTTCATACTTTTTTAACAGAGATTTTTCAGATGGAGAAGCTGAAAAATTGGGAGAAGAAAAGGAAAGCATGTATCGAGATATGTGCCTGAAAAATAAAAAAATGTTCAAATTAGTAAAAGGATTGCCAGAATTTCTTGATAAGTTAAAAGAAGACGGTATTCCAGTTACGATAGCAACGGGTGCTCCTCTAAGCAATGTAAAATTTTATTTTGAGTATCTTGATTTGGGAAAATGGTTTGACATAAATAAAGTTGTTTATACTGACGGGAGCTTTAAAGGGAAGCCTGAGCCTGATATTTTTCTGAAAGCCGCAAAAAATATAAATGTGGATATTGAGAACTGTGCAGTATTTGAAGATGCGATACTTGGAATAGAGGCGGCAAAAAGGGCAAATGCTGCAAAAATTATAGCTGTTTCCTCGACTCTTGAGAACAATAAGTTATTATCAATTGACAGGCTTTCGTATGTTATAAAAGATTTTACGGAAATATCAATAGATAATTTGTAATTTGAGAAACAAATAAAAAAACTGTCTTTTATTGCTAAAATAGGAATATTGGACAGTTTTTCTGAATATGGTTTAATGACATTAAATTTCATTTTCCAGTTTCATTTTTTCAATAATGTTGCTTGGAAGATATATTTCAATAATGGACTTTTTATCAGAATAGTATTTTACAAAAATTCTGATATATTCGTTTGAAAATTCAAAAGAGTCGTTATTTTTAAAATAGCTGATGGAATCAATATTTCTTAATTTGAAGTTATGCATAAATTCTTCAATTTTTGGATAATGTCTTTTAATTTTGTTAAGTTTTCTTGTAAGAGTGTAAAATAGAACTATCGGAGATTTAACTGTTTTTAGTTCGTTTACATAAAGTTTTAGGCTGTTTGAGGCTAAGTTAAGCATAAGAGCTTTTTTTAAATTTTTTTCAAAATCTTCAGTAAAAGAATTTTTTGCATAATTTATATTGTCATAGACATATTTATATCCTCTCTTTGCCACATAAAGCATAAATAAATGGTAAATTTCCTCAGGATTGGAAATTTTTTCCCTGATAAGTTCCAGCATTTTATAAATTTTGTTGTCATAAGGCTTGTAAGATTGTCTTGATTTATTTATGGAAAAATTTATTGAGATAATTTTGTTTGTTGCTTTTTTGCACTCTTTTATCTTTTTGTATTCAACTGAGAAATCTGTAAAAGTGTTTATATCTAGTACAGCTTTTTTTAAAATATGCTTTTCAAAATCAAAGAACCTTTCGTATTTATCATTTGCATTGAGGTATGTCTTTACTAATGAAACAGGTAAAGAAACTTCTTTTTTATCTTTAAAATTTTTAATAATATTGTTATAAAAACTGAATGAGAAGGAATCTGTCATGAAAATAAATTTTTCAATCTCAAGAAGTGAGAAAAAGTTTTTTTTGAGAGAAAAGCAGTTTTTAAATTCTTCAGTGAAAAATATTTGGCAATAATCAGAATACAAAATAAAAGATGAAATAATTCCAAAGGAACCTGAAAGTTGGGTATCTGTAGAAAAAAGTATATGTTTTTCTGACAAAGTATTAAAAAATGGTGTAAAATCATTAATTGAGGAAAATTCAAGTGTGGAAAGCAGTTCTTCAAATCTGATTTCAGCTTTTTCTAAAAATAAGGAATCTGAAACAATTCTAAAGAATAGCAATTTGAGAAATATTTTTTCATTTTTTGTTATTTTTTTTGAAAATTCAAGTTTAATATTGCTCTGAAAATTTGTAAATTTTTCTGAAAAATAGATATTCATTTTTGTTCTCCTGACTAACGAAAAAAAAATTAGAAGTTTCGTTTAATTTTTATATTAAATTTTATTATTTATAAATTATGTTAAGAACCACGAAAAAATAATATAAATTTTCGTCTTTCTGTAATTATACTTTAAATAAAGGAAAAAATCAACTAAAATAAAAATAAATGATATAAAAAATATTAAATTAATAATTAAAAAATTTTTTTGACAAAATGAAAAATGTGGGGTATAACGATAGTGAAAAATAAAAATATTTAAAGATAGATTTAAAATTGGAGGAAGACAAAGATGGGAAAAAGGTTATTAAGTTGTTTTACTAGTGATTTTAATAAAATGACGGGACAGGATTTAAAGAATGCAATTAAAGCAAGTGAAGGAAGAACAGTATTGTCAGAAAATGTTGCAGGAAGAAGAAGTGTTACGGGGGACGTTACAAATAGTGAATTGGCAAAAGCGTTTGGGGCAGATCTTATACTGCTGAATGGGCTGGATGTTTATAATCCAGTTATAGCGGCTTTGCCTGAAAGCGATGAGCCGATAAAACTTTTGAAAAAACTTACAGGTAGACCAGTAGGGCTAAATCTTGAACCTGTGGACTTGAATGCAGATATGATGGAGGAAATAGAGATTATTCCTGAGGGAAGAATGTGTTCTGAGGCAACATTGAAAAAAATAGAAGAAATGGGATTTGACTTTGTATGTTTGACAGGCAATCCTGGGACAGGAGTTACAAATAGTCGAATTTCAGAAGGGATAAAACAGGCTAAAAAATATTTTAGTGGAATGGTAATAGCGGGGAAAATGCACTCGGCAGGAGTAGATGAGCCTGTTGCAGATTTGAAAGCTGTAAAAGAGTTTATAGAAAGCGGGGCAGATGTAATTATGCTTCCAGCTGTGGGAACAGTGCCTGGATTTACTCAGGGTGAAATGATAAAGGCTGTGAAATTTATTAAGGAAAACGGAGCATTGTCAATGTCAGCGATAGGAACGAGTCAGGAAAGTTCTACAAGGGAAACTATAAGGGAAATAGCGATAATGAATAAAATTGCAGGAGTTGATATTCAGCATATTGGAGATGCGGGATATTCAGGAGTTGCAAATTATGAGAATATAATGGAACTGTCAATAGCCATAAGAGGTGTAAGACACACGATTAGAATGATTGCCGCTTCAAATGACAGATAAAAATAAAAAAATATAATAAAATATACATAATTTAGAGGAGGATTTTATGAAAAGAATATACTTATTTTGCAGTGCTGGGATGTCTACAAGCTTAGTTGCCAAAAAAATGCAGGAAGTGGCAGATAAGCATAGCCTTCCAGTTGAAGTTAAGGCTTTTCCTGACAATAAGATTGATGTTATTGTTGAGGAAGTTCATCCTGATGTAATTCTATTGGGACCACAGGTAAAATTTAAACTTGAACAGACAGCTTCAAAATACGAACCAAAGGGGATTCCAGTAGCAGTAATTGATCTTGAAGATTATGGGAGAGTCGATGGGGAACGTATTTTAAAGAGAGCAATAAAAATATTGAAGGAAAAGGCAGGGAAGTAGAATGTTTGATAAGTTGGAAAAAGTGTTAGGGCCTTTGGCATCTAAATTGAGCAGCAATAAAGTTTTGACGGCAATCCGTGATGGATTTTTAGTAGGTACACCATTAATTATAGTGGCTTCAATATTTCTAGTTATCGGAAATTTTCCAATTCCTGGATATTCAGAATTTGTAGCTAATTTTTTTGGAAAAGGATGGGAAGAATATCTTGATGCGGTTATTAATTCCACGTTTGGTATAATAGCTCTTCTTGGAGTCATCGGTATTGGGTATTATTATGGAAAAGCGAAGGGAATAGAAGGAATAGCGGGAGCAGCAGTTTCATTAGTTGCATTCCTGATTATAAGCCCTCAGACACACCCGCTTTTTGTGGATAAGGAAGGTAAGGCTTTTAGCGGATTTGCATCAGGAAATTTAGGAACAAAAGGATTATTTTTGGCAATGATTACAGCATTAATCTCTGTAACAATATTTACTGCAATTAAAAATAAGGGATGGACGATAAAATTACCGGATGGAGTGCCGCCTGCAGTAATGAATTCATTTGCGGCATTGATTCCAAGTATGTTTGTTATGTTTACCTTTTTTATAATAAGACTTGGATTCCTGTTTTTAACTAAGGAAGGATATGCACATGATTTTATTTATAAAATATTACAGGCACCTTTAATGGGATTTGGACAAAGCCTCATATTTGAGCCTATTTATCAGTTCCTGTCGACATTATTCTGGTTTTTTGGTATAAATGGTCCAGCAGTTACAAATACTATTTTCAACCCTATACACTTGGCATTAACTGCTGAAAATCTGACTGCATTTAATACGCATCAGCCTCTGCCTAATATATTTACAGGGTCATTTGGCGATTTCTTCTGTAACTTCGGTGGAGGAGGAAGTACGTTATCTCTAGTGTTACTGATGATATTTAAAGGCAAGTCGGAACGTATGAAAAAATTAGGAAAATTATCTATAGTGCCTGGAATTTTTGGTATAAATGAAATGGTTATTTTCGGACTTCCAGTTGTATTAAATCCGATTATTGCAATACCATTCCTGTTAGTACCTCTTGTTAATACAATTTTGGCAACAGCTGCTACTTTATTACATATTATACCCCGTACAACAGGAGTATTACTGCCTTGGACAACACCTATGTTCTTTTCAGGATGGCTGGCTACAGGAAGTATAATTGCAGGTATTTTCCAAATAATACTGGTGATAATTGGATGCCTTATTTACTATCCATTTTTCAAAGTATTGGACAATCAATATCTGGAAGAAGAAACAAAACCTATAGAAAAAAATGAAAAAGATGATTTAGAAGACATTTCACTTGATGATATATCTTTCTAAAAAATATAATTTGTATTGAATAAGGCTGTTTCAAAATTATTTATAAATTTTAATTTTGGGACAGTTTTGTTCATTATGGAGATTACTTCAATATGGAAATTTTATTTAATAAGAAAGTGTTTAAAAAATTATAAAAATAACAGAGCAGCTAATGACAGAACATTTAAGTAAAATTTTTAGCAGTAAAGGAGACAGACAATGAGAATAGTTTTATTTTTTGATCAGATTCAATCTGGAACAGGTGGAAAAGAAGGTGCTAATGTAGAACTTGCACTTGAAAAGGGTGGAATAGGTTCATACATGATGTTTTCAGAATATATAAAAAATATAGGTGGAACAGTGCTTGCAACAACATACTGCAGCGACAGCTATTTTAAGAAAAATCAGGAACTTGTCCTTGAAAAGATGACAGGTCTTCTAAATAAGGTAAAAGCGGATATTCTTTTGTGTGGACCATGTTTCAACTATTACAACTATGCAGAAATGTCCTCCATTTTAGCAGAACATGTAAAAAAGGAAACAAATTGTAAACCTGTAGTTGTATGTTCAGAAGAAAATAAAGAAATAATAGATAAATATAAAAATAATCTGGTAATGATAAAAATGCCAAAAAAAGGTGGAGTAGGATTACGTGAATCACTGCAGAATATGGCAAAAGTAATTAAGAAGGTTTATGATGGGGATAATTTATCCGAAGTAAGCGATTATATATATAAATAGCTAGGAAAAAATTATCATAAAAATTTAAATAAAATATATGAGAAGCATAAATTTTTACATTATTTTTGAATACTTTGAGAATAGTTTTGTCTATTAATTTATCTGTATTGTCAAATAAAAGAAATGGAGTAAATATGAGACTAAAAGAATTATGTCAGTTAAATGGAGTTTCAGGGGATGAAAAGGAAGTGCATGATTTTTTATATGATGAATACAAAAAAAGAAAACTTTCAATAATAAAAGATAGACTAGGGTCTGTTTTTGGTCTTAAAAAAGGAAATGATTCGTCATATAAAATAATGATAAGTTCAAACATGGATGAAAGTGGAGGAATGGTTTCAGACATCAGGGAAGACGGACTGATGGAATTTTTAACAATAGGAGTTTATGAAAAGAATCTGTTTGAGCAGAGAACAGTAAAAGTACTTAACAGAAGACATGAAGAATATACAGGGTTTATAGTAAAAAATGAAAATGAACTTTTACTTGATACAGGATATGGAAGTAAAGAGGAAGTTTTAAAGGCAGGAATTCAGATTGGAGATATTTTTTTACTTGATGTTCCAACTTTATGCCTTCCGGAAGGAGAAATACTTTCTAAAAATCTTTCTAACAGGGCAGGGCTTGAGGTTGGTCTTACAGTTCTGGATAAACTGGAAGAAGGGAACGAAAATCTTCCATTTGATGTAGCAGTAGGCGGAATATCTCATTCGGTAACAGGTCAGCGTGGTGCAATAACGGCAACGACTGCTGTAAAACCTGATATAGCAATTGTCATTGATACAGCATATGTAAAAGAACCCAAAGAAAATGCCATATATATTCGTAGTTTTGATAAGTCAATGCTTCCAAATCAAATGTTAAAACAGGAATTTTATGAAGTTGCACAGAAAAAAGGATATATTCCTAAAGGGCATGTTCAGCTGGAAGCAACAGACGGGTCATTTATCCATAAGTCATTGGAGGGAACTCCGACAGTTGTACTTGTACTGCCTTTAAAACATAGACAGGCTCTTTTAAATTCGTTAAAAGTAAAGCACATAAATAATCTTAGTGATGTAATCATAGAGTTTATTAAGGGACTGACTGCTGAAAAAATAGAAAAATTCGGATTTAAAGGGTGAGAAAAATGAATTTTGATATAAAATGGGAAGTTTTGAAGGAGCTGACAGAAACTTATGCAATTTCAGGATTTGAAGAGAATATTGTCGATATATTGAAAAAGCATATAAATCTTCCATTTTCTCAGGATGGTCTTGGATCCTGCCTTTTTACAAAAGAAGGCAATGGTATTTCTATAATGATAGCCACTCATATGGACGAAGTAGGATTTGTAGTAAAGGAAATAGATGAGCAGGGGTACCTGTATTTTCAGAATGTAGGAAATATGTGGTCGCATGTTCTGCTTAACCAGAAGGTGACAGTTATAAATGAAAAAAAGAATATATATTATGGTGTTATTGGTGGACCTGCAGTCCATTCAATAAAGGAAAAGGAAAGAGAAAAGGTATTGCCAATTGATAAACTATATATTGATATGGGAGTCAGCAGTAAAAAACGGATTGAAGAACTGGGAATAAAAGTAGGAGATATGATATGTCCGTATGGAGAAATGATAGATCTGAATGAAGAAGGATACCTTGCAGGAAAAGCTTTTGACAATCGTGTAAGTGTAGCAGCAGGAATATGGCTTATGAATATGCTGAAAAATGAAAATACAGGTAACAAAGTCACACTAGCAGCAACAGTTCAGGAGGAGGTTGGGCTAAGAGGTGCAAGAACAACAGCACATAAAGTATTTCCTGACCTGGCAATAGCTGTAGATACTACTTTGGCAGGGGATACTCCCTTGAATAAAAACAATATAAAGCTTGGAAAAGGGGTAGCTATTAATGTTATTGATTCAATGACCATAATGAACAGAGGACTGCTTATTTATATTGAAAATCTATGCAGAAAGAATGAAATTCCTTATCAGCTGAGCTGTTTTACAGATGGGGGGACTGATGCAGGGAATATTCATAAGTCAGGAACTGGAATACCTGCAACAACTTTATCTATACCTATGAGATACATGCATACTCATCTTGGAGTTGTACATAAGGATGATATTATTGCGACATTGAAACTGCTGAAACTGATAGTAGAAGATCTGACTCCTGAAAAGTATGACAGAATATTGAAGGAAAACTATAATTACAGTGAATAAGATGAAAAAACTTGAGGAGGTAAGAAGATGTGGGGAATAATTGCAACATGGTGCATGGCACATGATGGTGTCAAAGAAGCTGCAAAAATACTGAAAAATGATGGAAAAGCGGGAGAAGCAATAGAAACAGCAATAAAAAATGTTGAAGATTTTCCTTTTTATAAATCTGTAGGTTACGGTGGACTTCCAAATGAAGAAATGGAAGTGGAACTGGATGCGGCATACATGGATGGAAGCAGCTTTGATTTTGGTGCAGTATGTGCCATTAAGGATTTTGCCAATCCTATATCTGTTGCCAGAGATTTGAGTCATTTAAATGAAAATAGCATGTTAGTAAGTGAAGGCGCAGAAAAATATGCGCATAAAAAAGGTTTTGAAAGAAAAAATATGCTTACAGAAAGGGCAAAAATACATTACAGAAACAGATTGAAGGATATGGCACATATAAAAGAAATAGAAATAAAGCCCTATTCAGGACATGATACGGTTGGTATGGTGTGCCTTGATAAAGAAGAAAATATAGTTGCAGGAACTTCTACAAGTGGACTTTTCATGAAAAAGAAAGGAAGAGTGGGAGATTCGCCTGTAATTGGTTCAGGACTCTATGCTGACAGTGAGATTGGAGGAGCAAGTGCAACAGGGCTTGGAGAAGATATAATGAAGGGAATAATTTCATATGAGATAGTAAAACTTATGGAAAGTGGTCTTTCTCCTCAGAAAGCATGTGAAAAGGCTGTCTTCACTTTTGAAAAGAAATTGATAAGAAAAAGAGGAAAAGCAGGAGATATTTCTGTAGTTGCCATGAATAATAAAGGAGAATGGGGAGTAGCTACAAATATTGAGAATTTTTCCTTTGTTGCAGGAAATGAAAAGACTCCTGTAAAAGTATACAGGACAAAAAGAAAAGACGGTGAAATGGTACATGAAGAAGCGACTGAAGAGTGGCTACAGGAGTATATCAATGAAAGAACTAAACCTCTTATAGAAAAATAAGGCAGGTAGAAAAAGGATAATAATATGGATGATAATAAAAAATATGATAAAAACAGGAATATTTCCGATGAGGAAATAATATTGAAAATAAAAGAAGAAGTGAAAAAAATACAGCCTGAATTAATAGGGAAAATACGTGAATTAGTTTCAATTTACAGCATTCAGACGGAAGCTGAAGAAAATGCCCCATTTGGGAAAGGGCCTGCTGAGGCACTGGATAAAGCTCTGGAAATATCAGAAAAACTGGGATTTAATACAGCGAATATAGATAATAAAATAGGTTATGCAGAATATGTACCGGAAGAAATAAGGGATTATGAGGAATATATAGGGATTTTTGGACATGTAGATGTTGTTCCTCTTGGTGAAGGGTGGAAATACCCTCCATTAGGTGGGAAAATAGAAAATAATCGCATATATGGAAGGGGTGTTCTGGATAATAAAGGTCCCATTCTGTCAAATCTTTTTGCACTCCATATTCTGAAAAAATTAGGAATAAAATTTGATGTTCCTGTAAGAATAGTTTTCGGAACAAATGAAGAAACAGGATTTGCATGTGTAAAACATTATCTGACAAAGGAAAAAGTTCCTATTTTTGGTTGGACTCCTGACTGTAAATGGCCAGTTGTGTACGGAGAAAGGGGAAGGCTTAAGGTAAGAATATATTCTGAAATGAAAGATTTAGAGAAATTATATGAATTTGTAAATGGATATATTTTATCAGCACCTAGTAACGGTGTAAAATTAAAAATAAACTTTGCGGATGATGATTTCGGAGAAATGATATTAAGAGGGTACAGATTTGGAATTGCTGGAAACAGACATTTTTTTGAATTTGTAATGAGTTATCCTGCAATATGTAAAAAAGAGCAGCTTATGGATTTAATCAGAAGTAATTTGACAGAGGGAACGGAGCTGGAAGAAATTTCCAACTGGAATCCAGTTCTATATGATAAAAGTTCTGAATATGTGCAGACTTTACAGAAAGTATATAATTATGTTACAGGGTTTAATGCAGAACCTGTCACAACTACAGGAGGAACTTATGCAAAGATAATTCCTAATATTATTGCATATGGACCAAGTTTTCCAGGTCAGAAGGATATAGCACATTTACCTGATGAGTGGCTTGATCTGTCAGATTTAGAGAAAATAACAGAGATTTATGCACTTTCATTATATGAAATAAGTAAATTGAAAAATAGAAAATAATAAAGTAAAAAAACTGCCTTTTATTCTTAAAAATAGAGTATCAGACAGTTTTTATCATTTTCAATTCTCAATTAACCTAATAAATTTAGAAATAATTCTAAATATAAATTTTATCCCTTTTATCTATTTGAACAATTAAAATGACTAATTCATCCTTTTCAATTTTTGCAATAATCCTATAATTTTCAACTCTATATCTCCAAAATCCTTTCAGATTGTATCTTAATGCTTTACCAAATTTTTTTGGATTATTTGTATTATTAAGATTTTGTTTAATATAACGCATAATTTTTAGTTTTACAGAATTATCTAGTTTATTTAATTGTTTTTCAGCCTTTTGTCTGATGATGACTTTATATTTCATTTTCCAATCCCATTTTTTTTACTAAATCTTCAAATGAAATTGCCTTTTCTTTGTTTGCCTTATACTCTTCATAAGCTTCAACAGCCAATTTGTAGTCCTCTTCATCTTCGATTTTTTCAAGAATTAAATCTAACATTACTTGGTTTAAATTGATATTGTTTTCCTTAACATAGTTATTGATTTTATTTTCTATGTCAGGGTTAGCATTTATAGAAACGGTTATCATAAAGTTCACACCCTTTCTTGTTAATTTTGTTAATAAAATTTTAACATAAAAAATAATAAAAAGCAATGAAAATATTTTATTAAGCTACTTTATTTCAATGCCTTCCAGTTCTAATAAAAACTCCTTTATATGAAGTCCGCCACCATATCCAACTAATTTTCCATTCGCACCAATTACACGATGGCAAGGAATAAAAATTGAGATTTTATTTCGATTATTTGCCATTCCAACCGCACGGACTGCTTTTTCGTTTTTGATTGCAACTGCTATGTCCTTGTAGGAACGGGTTTCGCCGTAAGGGATTGTTTCAAGAGCGTTCCAGACAGAAATTTGAAAAGGAGTTCCTTCTTTTAGAAGTGGCAAGTCAAAATTTTTTCGTTTTTTGGAAAAATACTCAAATAACTGATTTCTTGCCTTTTTTATTAACTTGGTTTCTTTAATTTGAAAATTATCATCATTTTTAAATTTTTCAATTTCATAATTCCAGATTACATCAGTAATATGAGAATCATTTTCTGTTGTAGCAAGTCCAATTTTTCCAATTGGAGTATTGGTTTCATAAAAATAGATATTTTTTTTCATTGTTATTAGCCTTTCAATTTTTGAATATTTTATATTTAAGGTTTATTGATAAAATTAGTTTTGATTATAATAAACTATTAAATTTTTTTATTATAGAAATATTATAGTATGATTGCATATAAAAGTAAATATAGCATAATAAATTTTATTATAATTTTTTAATTGCTTCTAGTTTTTTTGAATAATATGTGGTATAATAATAACGTAAAAAGAATTAATTTTATTTTTTACAGATTTTATAAAACTGTTATTTTATAGCTACATTAAATATAACAAAGAAAAAATACAGTTAATAAAAAATGTTAAAGGAGTTGAAACTTATGAGAAAGTGTAGAAAGTTAATGTTAAAGGCTATATTTTTGGCATTTTGCAGTTTAGGATTTTCTAAAACCTATTTTGAAGCATATTTAAATGATGCAACATTAGCTAATCTTAGGGAAAAACCCTCAAGCAGTTCAAAAATATTAGCTGGATTGGATATGTTTGAGGGAGGCGAATTAATTAGAAGGGAAGGTAACTGGTATTACATAAAATATAGAACAGAATCGGGAAAAATTCTATACGGGTATATCCATAAAAGTCAAGGCTACCTGATGGAGACTTATGTCGTTTCTTCAAAGGACGGATATGCAAATATAAGATGGGAACCTTCTTCAAGTGCAAAAATAGCTGGAAAAGAAAAAAATGGAAAAGTATTAGAAGTTTATGAAGAAAAAGGAGATTGGCTGTATATTACATACGGAGATTCTCCACATATACCAGTGGCATACGTGCATAGAAGTCAAGTTAAGAAAGAGAAATAGTATATTATAAAATTTAAGATAGGATGATTTGAAATGAGAATATTGAAAAAATTATTAACAATAATAGGAGCATTAATTTTAGTTGCAGTCGTAACAGTAGCGGCAGAGAATAATATGATGAAAAAGACTACAAAAAAGATAGTGGCAGAAGATACTATGAAAAAAGAGTCGTTGGAAAAAATGGAAGAAAAATTCAACAATTACGCAAGATATGAAAAATATGAAGAACTTTTTGACTATTTTTTTGAAACATTTTATCCTGAAATGAAAAAACAAAATTATTCTAAATTACAACATTTTATAGAAGTAACTTTTTTTATAAACGATCAGTTGAAGGATGATAATGAAAAACTGTATAGTAAAAATGTAAAGAGATTTAAAAAAGCAGGACTAGATTATGAATATTCTTCAAAATATAAAGAAATGAAGGACTAAGGAGTGTTGAATTTAAGATTTAACTAGAAAAATTTTTAATTTGAGCATTGAACAGAAATTTTTAAACATAATTTTGAAGCAATAAATTATAAAAATAAAGAGAGGAAGATTAAAATGAAAATATCAAAAAGATTATTAATGGTAACGGTAATATCAATTTTTACTGGAATTGCAGGAAATGCTATGGCAAATGGAAGAATATGTTCCGGAATTCTTTCAAATGGAGATTATTCAGGAAGATTCAGAGTGACTGCAAATGGGGATTTAAGTTATTATACTGAATATTTGGAAATAGAGAATGGAGAAATAAGAATTTACCCAACTTTCAACTTTCAGACAAGGGAACTGTCTTTTAATATAAGGGATGATAACGTAAGAGTTTCCTGTGAGTAGTAAAAACAGCACTAAAGAAGAAAATTTGAAATGAGAACTTTGATATTTTCAGAGTTCTTTTTTTGTGATATAATGAAAAATAAATTAGTCGAGGTTTTGTTATGCTTGATAAATTGTTGTGGGGAAATAAAATATTTAAGGATAGTTTTCTTTTAAAAAAATTTATGAGTAAAAAATTGAAATTGTGGTTGTATAATCAGTATAAAAAAGAAGAAACAAATAGTGAAGAAGAAGAAGAGGTAATAATTAAGGAAAATTTAAGTTATGAATTACTTTGTGACATTTTAAACAATACAGAAAAATATGTAAAAGTCAAAAATGGGAATTTTGAAAATAAATTTTTGATTTATAATGAAGAAGCAAAGGATGGAGAGCCATTTATTATTGCAATATTTAGAGATATGTATGCTTTTTGCGTGTTTTTTTATATAAATAAAAAAGAAGGAAAGTATATTGTTAAGAATAAATGGTTTGATGAAATTGAAATAGGGAATACTGAGGAGTTTTTAAATAATTTGCAGGAATACAACGTAAATCTTGATGTTCCTGAATTTGTAAATTTAAAAAAATATTATTGGGATGAATTGACGTTAATTGAAAAAATCTTAAAGAGATATTTTGATACAGGGAAAATTGAAGTCAAACTAGATGAAAATATTAAAATTAACTGTAAATACAGTGGAATAAAATTAGGAGATCACATTAAAAAAGTAATTTCTGCATCAGAGAAAAGAAATCTAAAAAAATATTATCAGTATTTGCTGTATGAAGACAAAGAACAGAAATATTCATTATTTGCAAATCCAAAAACTGGAAAAATTGTAAAGATTGATATAAAAGATGGGAAATATTTTCCAGCAGAAGATTTGAAAATTGGTGATTACTTAACCGAAGAGAAAATGGAGAAATATGAAATTTATTACGATGAAGCTGATGAAGATGTGTGGCTTAGTGAAGTAGTAAAAGAATTGGCAATAGTAACAGAACTTGTTGGAGAGTATCCTAATCAGAAAGAAAAAATACTGTGGTATGTCTGGTTTGATTATAAAGAGTACAGTTTTTAAGTGAAATAAATCATACTTAAAATTATAAACGTTGATTTGCAAAAATTCAAAAAAATTTAAAATATAGTGGAGGTTTTCATGGAAAATTTTGAAAAGAAAATGGAAAGAGATTTTTTTGATGTTTTTTTAGGAATATTAAAAATAACAGGAATATTTATTTCTACATGGATTGTGTTATTAGTACAAAGAGCAATCTTTAATTATTATTACTATATCAATGTATTAAAGTTGAATTATGGCAATGAAAATGCTGGGATGATTCCAACGTTAGTAGAGGCGGTATTTAGTTTTACTGTTTTGGTTATACTAACTGTTATTTTTATACAAATGATGAAAGTAAGATTTGGTGCAAATAATTTGATAAAAATAATGCTGTGGACTTTTGCTATGATGGTTATAATAATTTTCTTGCTTGGAGGAGGATTTGCTTTTTCTGTGTCAAAGAATTCTGAAATAATAGATTTGAATTATATGATTTTAATATTTTTTAAAAAAGGAATTTTAAATGGAATAATGGGAACAGAATTAGTTGGAATCTTGCTGACAGTATCCTTATTTTCTATCAAAGTATATGAAAAAAATAATGGAAAAAGTATATTTTCAATTATTTATACAGCTATAAATTCAATAATCTTAATTATAATGTATTATTTTATCTCTATTTTTATGGATATATATATGTATCAAACTATAGCAGGTACAGAGAATGATTATATTTGGAAATTTATAATAGAAATAATAAAGAGTACAGATCTATCTAAAGCGATCTTTAATTATTTTTTTTATGTGGTAGTTTTGATTATTGTAATTTTTACAACAATATTAGTTTTAAATGTTTTTTCAGATACTAAAAAGAAACTTTATGGAGAAGAATAGTTTTTAAAACTGTTGAAAATATTGATGTTTAGTGATTAAAGTTTTGAAAAAAATGATATTTATATTTGTAATTTACTTTATTTAAAAAAAATTAAAATACTTGTTGACGAATCAATGTTTTAGTGATATACTTAATCTAAGATAAATTGATCGTTTTGATCATCGGTCTTGTCGTATTTAAATAAGTTATGACAAGACTTTTTTGTTTTAAGGTGAAAGGGAATGGAAGAGGAAAATTATTTATTAGAACAACAGATAGAAACATTAAAAGAAAAAAAGAATAATTACTTATTTAGAAGTTAATTTATATTTGTATTTTTAATATTTGGAAAATTAAACAAAATTATAAAAAAGGAAATATAAAAAAATGAATTTATTTGATGAAGTATATGAAGATAAGAAGCCGCTGGCATTTAGATACCGTCCAAAAAGTCTTGATGATTTTTATGGGCAGAAGAGATTGGTTGGGGAAAATGGGATTTTGAGGAAGATTATTGAGCGTGGAAACTTTATGAATGCAATTTTCTGGGGAGCACCGGGAACAGGGAAAACTACGCTTGCAGAAATAATTGCTGATAAAATGAATTACCATTATGAATATTTGAATGCTATAAAAGCCTCTGTAACTGATATAAAGAATATTTCTGATAAGGCACACAGCAGTTTTCATACGAATGGACAGCAGACACTTTTGTTTTTAGATGAGATTCATAGATTTAATAAGTTGCAGCAGGATTCGCTTTTGCAGGATTTGGAAAATGGGAATATTATTTTGATTGGAGCTACGACTGAAAATCCTTATTATAACTTGAATAATGCGTTGTTATCACGATGTATGGCATTTGAATTTAAAAAATTGAGTGAAAAAGATTTGCTTAAAATATTAAAAAATATTAATGAAAAAGAGAAAATTGGAATTTCAGATGAGATTTTGAAGTATATTTCGGAGATTATTGAAGGGGATGCGAGACAGGCTATAAATATTTTGGAATTAATTGCGAATGTTGGGGTGGATTTTACGCTTGATGAAGTGAAGGAAGTTCTGAATACGAAAAAATCTTATCACAAGACGGAAGATAAGTACAATACGGTTTCTGCGATGATAAAAAGTATTCGTGGAAGCGATCCTGATGCAGCTGTTTACTGGATGGCAAAAATGCTCTCTGGTGGCGAAGATATTTTATATATTGCAAGAAGACTTGTAATTTTGGCTTCTGAAGACATTGGGCTTGCAAATCCACAGGCTTTACCAGTTGCTGTGGCAGGACTTAATGCAATAAAGGAAATTGGAATGCCCGAAGCTAGAATCATTTTATCCGAAGTGGCAATCTATCTTGCAATTTCTCCCAAGAGCAATTCAGCCTATAATGCTATAAATTCAGCATTAAAACACATTGAAAACGAAAAAATTCAGGAAGTACCAGTTCATCTCACAAAAGTTGGAGCAAAAGACTATAAATATCCACACAATTATGAAAATCATTATGTAGACCAAATTTATATGAATGAAAAAATCAAGTTTTACGAGCATGGAGAAAATAAATTTGAAAAGGCGGCGGATGAGTGGTTGAGGAAAATTAAGAAGAATGGGAAATAGACTTTTGGATTTTGTAAAATAATTGGAATAAAAAATACTCAGACAGTAAATTGTATCATTGTTTGAGTATTTTTTTAATATTTAATAGCAAGCTGAAGGATCATAACCTTGTACAAAATTTCTTGCTGTGTCACGCTCACAGTCATACCTTACTGCTGAATCGTGTCCAGATAACTTATAATCTATTAATACTTTATTTAAATTAAAACTATATATATCTGAACCAGGACGATGAAGAATTAAGCCATATTCCATTTCGACTCCGTTATTAACGCCAGTTGCAGCCCATGTGCTCCCAATTAATTTTCTTAAAGAAGAACTGCTTATATTTTTAAAACCTTTTAAATTAATATATCCTTTTTTATTTTTATTTTTTCCTTCCAAAACACGCACTAACACTTTATTTCCATCTCTAACTCCTTTAATTTCCACAAGAGTATCATTCATGTCAGAAGCTGTAAATCTTCTTTCGTACGGATCAACTTCCTTAGTTTCAGTCTTAGTTTCGTTGGTTTTGGTTTCACTTTTTTTGTTATTTTCTTTAGCCTGAGTTTGTACTGAAGCCATCATTTGATTTTCCAACTGTTTTTTTTCTTGTTCCTTTTGAACTTTCTCCATCTCATTTATTTTATTTTTCATACTTACAAACTGGTAAATACCACCACCTATGATGATAAATCCTATAACCAGAACAAGAGCAATTATTATTCCAATTAGAATTTTTACTAAATTTTTATTTTCAATATTATTATTTTCCATTTATATTTCTCCTAAAATTTTTAATGTATTAATATCTATTTAATTCCACATATTTTATACAAGTCAACATCAATATAAGGACTTTCGTTTATCCACGAATTATTTACAAATATTTCTTCTATATCGCAATTCAATTTAGGTATAAGTGTCTTTCCTCCTGATAAGTCAACAACTTTATCTCTTATTATTCCATTTTTCATTATTTCGTTTCCTATTATTCCTCTTCTTAATATATCGCTGTCATTAGGAAGAGGCACATCATCGTGTATAGTAACATACTTAGATATATAACCTAGTTTATCTGTTCTACTTTGAGCATCTGTATTATTTCCAAGCCAAAATGGCTTTACAAATACATAATAATCTATATTGTATAATATATGCATTAATAGTTCTGCATTAATTTCATCTACTCCTGCAAGTTTAATATATCCTATTTTACCAGTAGATATAATTTTAGAGCCTTTATTTTTAACTACTTCTATTTTAAGTACACCATAATCATCAGCTTCCAAGACTTTAGCAGTAAATCCTTTATTATTATAATTGTACAAATTTTTCAATCCTTTAGTATTAACTTGACTAAATCCTAATGTTCCTATTAACATATAAATAAAAATTAACAACAATTTTCTCATAATTCTTCTCCAATCTTTTAAAATTTATTTTTACCAAGTAATATCATTTAATTTTTTTGCAATCTGTAAAGTTGATAATGTTTCTACATTTTCAATTTCCAAATCTACTTTTAAGTCAAAAAGTCTAGTGCCTAGTAAACCATATTTTGAAGTTTTTTTAAATTTTGTTGGACAAAAGTCATTGTCGTCAAATAAAAAGAAGATATGTCCCTTTGAAATATCGCCATAGCCGTAAATTTCTGGGAATTCTTTTATTGTGCTGATGATTCTGTTTTCTTCCTCAGCAGTAATTTCTCCCTCGCCTGAAATTTTTTCAGTAATTAATTTTCCTTCTTCTGTAAGTTCAGCCAAAAAAACTTTATTCACTTTTCCAATATACTTCACTTCTTTTGTAGTATATATTCCAGTAAATTTATGGTTTGAATATCCTCTGGATTCAGGTTGGAAGTATAAATGATATTTTTCGTTTAATTCAAAACTTTTATTGCATGGAACGATTCTGAATATGTTTTTTATTAGATCCATTGAAATGCAATAATAATAAAAATCTTTGGATAAACGGTATAGTTCTTCATTAAAAGGATATTCTTCCGTAATTTCTTGAAGGGAGGAAAGTAATTCGGAAAAAGTTATTGAAACAAAATTAAAATTATAAATTTTTGTTTTTTGATTTATAGATTTTATGGTAGTTTCATCAAAGATAGAATCACTTATGTGAATTAATATATTTGTTTCAGATAAATTTTCGTTTTTGCAGTAATTAATAAGTTTTTTTGTATTATCTAATCCTGTAATTTTGGTTTCAATAATGATTTTTGTTGCTTTTGTCTGAATATGTCCGTCTATAATTCCTCCTTTCTCTTGTGATTTTTGCTGTGTAAAAACAGGGATAACTTCATAATTGATGTGTTCTGGAAGAATACTGTTTATAAACAACTCATAAATTTTTGGATTTATTCTATACAAGTTTGATAGAAGTAATAGAATATTATTTGTAATAGTATCTTCTCCTTTAGAGTAAATTTGAAATGGATTAATAAATCCCATAAAAAACCTCCTTATCTGTTTTAAAGTTATATTTTCCTTTTAATTATACTATTTTTTTTTTTTTTGCTTATAAGGGAATTAAATTGTAGTTAATTTTATAGATTATTGTATAATAATTTTAAATTTACAATTTTAAAAAAGTTAATAATTACACAACCTTGATAAATACAAGGGTTTGTGATAAAATAAATTAACAAAATATATTGGAGGAATGATGCCGAATGAAAAAAAGAGCTTTGATTAGTGTTTTTGATAAGACTGGGATATTGGAATTTGCACAGTTTTTAAATCAAAAAGGTGTGGAAATTATTTCGACTGGAGGGACTTACAAGTTTTTGAAGGAAAACGGGCTTTCTGTAATAGATGTTTCAGAAGTTACAAAGTTTAAAGAAATGCTGGATGGTAGGGTAAAAACATTACATCCGAATATTCATGGTGGAATTTTGGCGATTAGGGACAATAAGGAGCATATGGATACGATTGCAAAAGAAGGAATACAAACAATTGATTATGTTGTTGTTAATCTTTATCCGTTTTTCAGGGAAGTTCAGACAGATAAGACTTTTGATGAAAAAATCGAATTTATCGATATAGGCGGGCCTACAATGCTTCGTTCGGCTGCAAAATCATTCAAGGACGTTACAGTTATCTGTGAAACAGAAGATTATGCGAAAGTTATGGAAGAAATTGAAAATAATGGGGAAGTTTCATTTGAAACGAAAAAAAGACTGGCTGGGAAAGTATTTAACTTGACATCGGCTTATGATGCGGCTATTTCTAATTTCTTGATGGAAGAGGAGTATCCGAAATACTTGAATGTTTCGTATGAAAAGAAATTTGACTTGAGATATGGGGAAAATCCTCACCAGTCGGCTGCATACTATGTTTCAACTACCGAAAATGGAAGCATGAAGGATTTTGTCCAGTTAAATGGAAAAGAATTGTCGTTTAATAATATCAGGGATATGGATATTGCTTGGAAAGTGGCAAATGAATTTGATGAAATTGCCTGCTGTGCTGTAAAACACTCGACTCCTTGCGGTGTGGCAGTTGCAGAT
>NZ_JABXYU010000003.1 GCF_013394795.1 Leptotrichia sp. oral taxon 223 | reverse complement strand
TTGAATATTCCAAGAAATCAGGAGCCAAATTCATTAGTTATCAATCCAGCTAATGTGCATGAGCCTTATACTCCGTATGAAATTACTAGAATGGATAGATTAACATTATTTAATAATCCTAGCTTTAATCCACAATTATTAGATGCGCCTGAAGGATATTACGGATATACAAGACCTAATCCAAATCCATATAGAGCATTTAATGAACTTGGATACTGGACTACTACTAGAAGGGCTCAGCATAATTATTCTTATAGAAGTGACCATTATACTGGTGGAACTTATAATGAGAATGCAAATGGAAATACAAATAATTATAGTGCTTCTGGAGCAACAGCAACAGGTGGTTCAGGAGGAACTGCTTCAACTGCCACTTGGACTCTAGCTAATGGAGCTCATGGATCGGCTTATGAACAAACTCCTACAAATAACAGAGGTTCATCAGTTATTTATAATACGAGCGGATCATTTATTACGGGAGGAACACATTCTTGGACTTCAAAAGATATTCACGATGTTCCACATGGGGAAACATCTCCAACTGAAGTTATAGGAGCATATTACGATGATGGAACAAATGCTGGAAGACATAGTGCCGGTGGAACAGTTAAAACTGGACATATAGGAATATTAAATGCGAGTAGTCAGACTATTACTAATACTGATATAACTATGGAGAGTGGAAATACTACAGGTATAAAAGTAACTGGTGGTGGAATTGTATCTGGTGGAACTGTAAGTTTATCTAGTAGTTCTGGAGGTGTTGGTGTTGATTATGGAAATGCTGGCGGTGATGTAAGAAGCATGATTATTAATGTCAACGGAACTGGACAATCAGGTATAAAAGCTACTGCTGCTATATCAAATGCTCGATTAGGTGGTGTATCTATTAATTTGAATAACGATAGTAGCATTGGGATAGATAGTACGGCTGCTGTAGATAGTGTAGCATCAATTTCAAGTAGTTCTTTTAGATATAATATCATTGGTATTAAATCATCTGGAACTGTGACAAATCGTGGTATTATTAATTTAAGTTCTAGAGGAAATGTAACAGGAATAGATGGAACAACTTCGTCAAATTATGGAAGTATAACAATAAGTGGACACGGTAATAATAATGTAGGTATAAATGGTAGTACTTCAGCAAACAATTATAGTGTAGGTACAGTAAACGTAACAGGAACTAATAATGCTGCAGGGTTACTTTCTGCAGGTACTACATCAAATGCTGGTACTGTAACTGTATTAGGAAATTCTTCTGCAGGATTGCTTTCTACAGGTGCAGGTACTGCATCAAATAGTGGTACAGTAAATGTAACAGGAAATTATAGTGATGGTGTTAGATCTGTTAATGGTAGTGCAAGTTCAACATCAGGTTCTATAGCTGTAACAGGAGATCGAAGTAATGGAATAAGAGGAAAAACAGGTGCAAGTTTATCAAGTGGTAGTGTTACTGTAAATTCATCTGGAGCTGTATATCAAAGTCATAATAATGGTGTATATGCAGAAACTGGGAATGCAAGTGTTTCATCAGGTACAGTTACTATGAACTCTGGAGAGTATAATAATGGTGTATATGCAGCAAATGGTAATGCAGATGTTAACAGTAGTAGTACTATAAGTATAAATGGAACTAACCATAGTAATGGAGTATATGCACCATCTGGTAATACTACAGTTTCTAGTTCTACAATTCATGTAGGTATTACTGGAAGTAGCAGTAGAAATAGTAATGGTATTAATTTAACCAAAGGTGGTGCTACAAACTCTATTACTGATACTGGAATAAGTATGGTAGGTAACAGTAATATTGGTGTAAGAGTTGCCGAACCTGGAACACTGACATTTAACGATAATACAATGACCATGAGTGGTACTGGAAATTATGGATTATACTTAGCACCAAGCAAATCAATATCAAGTATTTCAAGAAATAGTACAACAAGTAGCGGTTCAAGCAATGTTGGTATCTTTATATCAGAAGAGGCAGAAATACCAACTATTGATGGTGGTAGTCATACTGTAAACGGAACTACAAGTACAGGAATAGATATACATACTAAAAAAGCTACGACAATAAAAAATGCTACATTTAATGTTAATAACTATTCTTCTACAGGAATAAAAGCAGGAAGAACATATCCAAATACTGATACTACTCCGAGCTTGACTATAGAAAACTCTACTTTTAATATTTTGAATAATTCTGGTAACGGAAGTACTAATGATAGCAATAGTGCATCTGCTGTTTATCTTTACAATGTAACTAAAACAACAGTTAAACCTACAACTACCTTTAATATTAATAGAAACTCAATTGGATTTGAAGTAGAAAATAGTGGATATGCTAACAGAGAAATTGAATTTACTGGACAGAACAACAGCAGTTATGTAATAATGAATTTGAGAAATTCTCAGAATAATAATACTTCAGGCCAACGGGATGGTAATATTGGATTTAACATTATAAATGGTAATTTTGGAACACTTCACACTACTAGAGGTATCAATGTACATGGAAACTTCGATTCACATATAGAATCTGACGAAAATGTGCTGTTTAATAATCAGCAATATGCCTCAAAACTTGAATTTGTAGTTGGAGCTGGAGCAACAACTATGGATGCTAGAAACTATACAGGGCAAGGAACTATTCTAGTGGGTACTGATCCAGCATATAATGCAGGCCGTAAGAGCGGATATAACAAAAATGTCATCTTTTCTAATTTAGGATGGGTATCTGATACAGGTAGTAAAGTTGATTTGAACCATATTTCAGTAGACGGAAATTACAATACTGTGGCATTTTTCAACAGAAGTATAAAAAATAGCCATGGATATGTAGACAGTAACAATGCTTATCATCCTACTGGACTTGGAAGAGTTGGATGGTTTGAAGGAACAGTAAGGCTTCAAGGTGTTATAGGTTCTTCATTCTATGAAAGCACTAATGCAATAACATCTACTGGAAATGTTGGAGTATATGCTATTTCAGGACAAAGAGGAGAAAATACAACAACAGGATTTGATGGAGTAAGAACAGGATGGATTGGTGCAGGAATGTCTGGCTTCGGTGGAACTGACAAAGCTTTAAAAAATCTAAATGTTACAGATCTTAACTTAGGATTCTCAAGATATTCTGAAGATGGAGTGCTAGTGTATGCTGGTAACGGAACGGCTGTAGATGTAGCCAATGTTTCAAGTGCAAATAACTTGAATGCCACAAATACAATTTCAGACGGTGTGTTCCACGATACTGGTGGTAACCTTTTGAAATGGGGATATTCTGTTCCAATAAGAAATACTTCTCATAATACAACTATGTTCTTTGCAAAAGGAACTTGGAAAGGTGATAATCACGGATTCTTACCTGCTACTTACGGTAACACAGAAAATGCACCTACAGAAATTAATGTAAAATCAGCTGTAGATATGGTATCAAGACAAGGAACTGCCTATAGAGCAAAAGGCGGTGCAACTATAAATGTTGGTACTACAACAACTCCTGTTGCAACAAGAGCAGGTGGTTATAACTCTATAATTGCATTAGCTGAAGGAATAGGTACTGATAGAAATTCAAAATTAATATCTGAAAGAACTGGAACAGCTGGTAACAATAGCGAAACAGGTTCAAGAGTAGAAATTAATGGAAATATAGTGGCGGCAGATAATGCAATGTTCTCTGAAACTAGCCGTGTTATGAACGGAAGAGAAGATTTTAATACTAAGCGTGCTAATACTTATGAAAATGTGGCCGCTTATGCTAGTGGTGGCGGAGATGTAGTTATACAAAAAACTGCTGTATCAAACACGGTTGTTGAAGATAAGAGTAAAACAGGTGCTAATATTAATAAAGATACAGAAGCAGCTGGTGCTGGATCACTTATTTATGGAATGGGAGCTTATGCTACTGGAGAAGGTTCAAATGTTATTTATAAAAGTAGAGTATCTGTAGTATCAGGTGAAAATGGAGCATTATTTGCAACTGATAAAGGATATATTGAATTTCAAGGAAATATAGTAAATCAAAATAATACAAAAGATACAATACAAACTTCTGCAAATGGATTTTCTGGTGCTGAAACAAGAAAAGGTAAAAATACAGCAACTTCTGCTTCTTCAAATGATCACACTGATACAACTCCATTCTATGTATTAAGAAATGCTATTGAAACAGGTAGAAACAGTACTGCGATAACATTTACAGATACAACAAGATTGGATATGTATGACGGAAGATTGCTTACTGGTAATGAATATCAGCATGCTTTTGGATGGAAGGATTATAGTGGTGCATATTCAGATTATTATAAAGAAAAATCTATACCAGCAGCAGGTGGTCTTGAAGAAAATAAATACTGGGCTGCAAAATATCGTGGAATGAACAACGTAAAAGCTCATATACTATCGAACAATGTAGATCTTGGTATTGTAAATCAAGCTGAGGGAGATAAAAAATTAACTTGGGATAATAGTAGAAATGATACAGGAGCTGGATTCTTAACAGGTATTGCAAAATATGCTGGAGAAATGAGTGGAATCAGTAATTATGATGATGCTGAAACTGATCAAAGAATAAATGATAAACATTCATTCAAAACAACATTAATAAATGGTGAAATTGATGTTACAGCAGGAACAGTTGACTTGACAGATAACTTTAGATTACAAACTAAAACTATGATTTCAACAGCAGTAAAAGATAAGGCAAATGATCCATTCACTGATATAGCAATGGAAAGTGAAAAAGTAAACATTTCTGCTGCAACTACTATTTACGGAAATGCTAAAAACCTGGCTGGACAAAAACAGGGATTGAATATGGCTAACTCACTTTTCCGTTGGGATAGCGATGATCTTAGAATGAATAACTTTACTGGTGCAAGATACAGAAGAAGTAAAGTTGATGAATCAGGATATTGGAATAAAGGTAACATCAATATTTGGGGTGGTTCGGCAAGTGATGCTATAACAGCAGTAAACGTGGCATACGGTACAGTTGAAAATGCGGCAGCTGCAAAAATTTATACAGATCACGGAAATGCTATAGTTGGAACTGACGGAAGTAAACTTGTAAATAAAGGTAAAATCGCAGTAACAGGTATTTACAATCCAGATAAACAAGTTACTTTAACAGGCGGATCAAATACAGGACTTGCAACTATTGACAGAACAGTCGAAACCGCAATAACTGATGGAGAAAACTACGGAATTGTTGGTATTTCAACAGCAAATGCTAGAGACAATGCAAAATATAGAGCTGAACAAGGTACAGACAGATACGGAGAAAATGCAATTGCAATTGAAAATGTTGCAAGTGGAACTGATGGAACTATCGCTGTAGATGGTAAACGTGCAGTAGGTATCTATGCACAAAATACTCACAATGATTCAAATACAGTAGGTGCCAATAAAACAAAAGTAACTATAAAATATGATAACATGCAAGCTACACCAGCCTCAGCAGATGCAATAAAAGTAAATAGTGGGCAAAATGTTGGAGGTATAGATACAACAGCAGTCGCAGATAAAAAAGAATACAGAGGAGTAGGTATCGCCTTAGTAAACCGTTCTACAAATGCTGACAACGATGCAAATAGAGGTGGTGTCATCACATTAAACACATTAGGAAAAGCTGCAAACCCTGATATTAGAACTCAACATAACGGTATAGGAGTATATGCTGAAGGTTCAGATATAGTATTTGGAGCATTGTCTGAAGGACTTACAGTAAATACTAAGAATGATGGTGCTGGAATCTGGGTAACAGATAATTCTAATATTTCATCAGCCGAAGACAGACTGGGTACTCAAATAAAAGCATTAAATTACAACTACAAAGGAGATAATGACAAAAAAGGATTCGGAATGATTTTCGGAAGTACTTTATCTTCAAATAAAGTAGCCAGAAACTATTTAGACATTAAATTTAACAATAATAATGGAACTATGGATTTAGCTACTGCAAAAGCACTTGAAGCAAGAGGATTTGCCGGTATAGCTGCTGGTCCGACATATAAAGGAATCGCAGGTATCTTGGTAAATACTGACGCTCATAACGGTGTTACTGGAGACAGAGCAATAAACTACGGAGATATAAAAGAACAAAATTCAACAACTAATGTTAGATCTTACGGAGCAGTTGTAAATAAAGGTGGATTTGAAAACTGGGGTAACATTACTCTTAGTGATTCATTAAACGAATTAGCTAAAAATATTAAAACTGAAGATCTTAAAAAAGCAAATATTGGTATATTGGCAAACGATCACTCAGCAAATGCAAGATACAACACATTTATTGAAAACCACGGAGATATTACAATCGGAGATTCTACAAACGATAAGAATATCGGAAGCTGGGCTATTTACGGATATAATATAACTACTGGTGCAAAAGCTGATGGAACTAAATCAAAAATTACAGTTAACAAGAATAACAACGGAATTTACTCAGGAGATGGAAACGTAAATATTCAACAAACTAAGATCTTAGTAGGAAACGACACTGTAATGGGACATGTTCAACATTCTTGGGAAGAAATTAAGCCAGATGGAACTAGAGTAACTCATTGGATTAGCAGACAAACTCAATATGCTAACCCAAATAACTTGTTATCAGCATTGGATGCTCCAAGAAAAAGAGATTCTGTAATTGGAGTTTATATTGACAATAACCAAAGCAAATCAAATGCTGCAAGAGACGTTAACATAAGTGCTGATATGGATATTGACAGATTCTCATACGGTATCGTGATGGCTGAGAAGAATGGAGGAGCTGCTACAAACGTAACAATCGGTTCTCCAACAGAAGCTCCAACAATCAGATTGGCACATTCTACAAGCAGCAATGCAGGTGGACAAGTTAAATCAGTAAGACCAAGCAATAATCCAAGAGTTCCTCAGGAAGTTGAAGAACAAGGAAATGCTGTATACTATTACTCATTAGATACTGCATCAGCAGGAAAAACTTATGCTAATGTAACAATGAACGGAGATTACAATACGGCTTACTATACAAAAGGATCAATAGACAACTACGGAACAATAGACTTGAGATCAAAATATGATGTTGACAATAAAAATAGTGATGCACGAGGATTTGGAAATATTGGAATATTCTCAAGCAATACTAATGTTGCTTCAACTAACTACGGAACAATTACAACTGGTATGTCAGACACAATTAATATGAGATACTCAGCAGCAATGGCAGCAGGACGTAATACTTACGACAAAGATGGTTCGTTTGCCGGAACGAAGGAAGAAGGATACATTGTAAATAGAGGTACAATCAATGTTGAAGAAAAAGAAGGTATCGGAATGTTTGCAACTGGACATGGTTCAAAAGCTCTTAACTACGGAACAATCAATCTGAAAGGTGAAGAGTCAATCGGTATGTACCTTGACAGAGGGGCAATTGGAGAAAACCACGGAACAATTACAGGTAATGCTAGAAACTTGTCAGGAGTAGTTGCAATTAATGGTGGATACATTAAGAACTATGGAACAATTAAAGTAGAAGGAAACGGATCTCATGGAATTGTAACTGATGGTAGAAGATTTACTGTAGATGCAAATGGAAATAGAACAGAAATATTACCTGAAACAGCTACAAATGGTGTAACTGCAGGACAAACTAACGGACATGGTGGAACTGATTTATATGGAGGAACTGAATCTTCAATCGAAGAAGGAACAACAGGAAATCCTAAAACAACAGGAGTAGGAACAACAATAACTGCTCCAGACATTGTACCGATAACTAAAGTAAGTGTTGACGGTATTGACACTCCTGTATTCAATGTTGAAAGTGACGCTGCAAATCCTGGAGATGTAGCTAACAAAATAACTGTTGCAAGCAGCATTCAGACTGGTGGAACAAGAATAATCGACCTTTCAGCTAAAAACGAATGGGGTAACCCGGTATGGGAACATGCCTACAGGGATCAACGGTCAGAAGTTACAAGCATCGGAATGTACGTAGATACTTCAGGAGTTAGATACACTAACCCTATTGATGGTATTGAAAACTTACGTAAGTTATCAAAAGTTAATTTGTACTTCGGACCAGAAGCTACATTGTATACAAACTCTAAAGCTATCAGAATTGGAGATAAATACGATGAAAATGGAAACCTCGTTGCGAAGAGCAATATCCTGAAACCGTTCAACGATGCGCTGAACAAGCTGCCGGGAGGAGCGAAGGTTAATGCATTGTCAGCAAGCTTAACTTGGCAAGTATTGGCAAAAATATCTGATGACAACCAATTGTCAGAAGTGTACATGAGTAAGGTTCCTTACCACTCATTCGCCTATGACAACGATACTTCGCTTGTAAACTTCACAAACAACCTGGACAACATCTATGAAATCGCAAGACCGGAAAGTGCTGAAAAAGTTATCTTCAATAAACTGAACAGCCTAGGAAACGGAGAAGGGCATATCCTGGCTCAGGCGTTCGATCAGATGAGAGGGCACATTTATGGTGGAGTCCAACAAAGAATCAAGGCTACATCTGATATTATAGGTGGAGAAATTGACGGACTTAGAAAAGACAACAATCTTTCTAAAGATTCCAACAAGTTCAAGGCGTTCGGACAAAGAAACGAGTACAAGACTGACACTGCAGGAATACCTGACTGGTACAGCAACTCAGGTGGATTTGCCTACGTCCACGAAGATGAGACTGTAAGACTTGGACAAGCTTCAGGATGGTATGCGGGAGTTGTAAACAACTACTACACATTCAAAGATCTGTCTAAATCTTATGAAAACCAGGCAATGGCCAAAGTCGGAGTGTTCAAGTCAATCCCTCTTGACGGTGACGGAACATTCGTACTTAATGTAGGAGGAAACGGATTCTTCGGAAGAAACGACATCAAGCGTAGATTCTGGGTAGTAGATCAGGAATTCAGAGCAAAAGCCGACTACTATTCTTATGGTGCAGGAGCAAATCTGGGGCTTGAAAAGGCATTTGTAATAAATGACGGCTTCAGCATCGTTCCAAACATCGGAATCAAGGCTGAATACGGAAGATTCTCTTCAATCCATGAAAACGGGGACATGGCGCTGAATGTCAAGAGCGACGACTACATCTCAGTTAAACCGAATGCAGGAATCGACTTCAGATACAGCCAGCCAGTGTTCAAGAATACGAACTTCACAGCAGTTCTGGGCTTCACTTATGAAAACGAAATCGGAAAACTGAACGACGTTGAAAATGAAGCAAGAATAGTTGGAGCATGGACAGACTACTTCGGAATCAGAGGGGACAAGGAAGACAAGAGAGGAAACTTCAAGTCGCACCTTAACCTAGGACTGGATAACGGAAGACTAGGATTCACAGTAAACACAGGATACGAAACAAAGGGACACAACTTCAATGCTGGACTGGGACTGAGAGTTCTGTACTAGTAAAGTGTACGGGCTTGAAGAGCTCAAGAAAGCTTGAGAATAAGCAGAACAGCTTAAACTTAAGGGGGAGGCTGCCTACGGGCGGCCTTTCTTTTTTTGCTTCTTTTTTAGATTTTATTACGAATCATTAAGGTAATCATATGTTAAAATTTTCTTTTTTAAAATAAATAATCTTATCTAAATACACGACAAACGCATAAAAAAAAAATTAAAAAAGAGGTAATATTATTGACATATCTTAGGAATGAAGAATAAGGAGATATTATATCTTGACAAATAGAATAATACTTGGTATAATTGTAATACAAATATTACGATTGGAGGGATAAAGAATGCCTACATTATCATTGAGAATGGAAAAAGAAGATTTAGAATTTTTAAAAGAATATTCAAATATGAATAATCTTAACATGTCATCATTTGTTCGTAACTTAATTTTAGACAAAATATATGATGAAATAACTGAAGAAGATGAAAAAAGAATATTGAAAAGATGGGAAAATTCAAAATCTGAAAAAACTGCTTCTGCTGAAGAGGTTTTTAAAAGGCTAGAATTATAATGGAAAAAAAGTTTTATGAAGTAAAGTTTACTGAGTCTGCAGAAAAAGATCTAAAAAAATTAAATAAATCAAATAAAGCAATTGCTAAACTTCTTAAAAAATGGATTTCAGAAAATTTAATAGGTACACAAAATCCAAAGCAAAGAGGAAAAGCACTAACGGGAAATTTAAAAGGATTATGGAGATATAGAGTAGGCTCCTATAGAATTGTAGCTGAAATAAAAAATGATATTTTGTTAATATTAATTATAGAAATTTCAGATAGAAAAGAAACTTATAAAGATAAAAAAAGAAAAACATATAAAGATGGAAAAATAAAATAAATAGGACAAAGGAAAAAATATTTACAAATGAAAAAATGTTGACAAATTAGGCTAGAATTTTCTAGTCTTTTTTTGTTATAAATAAAAAATTAATTTCTATATTATTTATATTTTTTTTATTAAAAATATCATTTCAGAACAGAACTCAAAAATCACTGACATTTCTAATCAAAAATATCTCTTTCTATTACTTTTACTTAATGTGTAGTTAATTATCTCTCCAAAAAAATCACTTATGGGCGCCCTTAAGGACTTTTTGCCCGCCACATTGCATTTTTGCCTGCTTTTCTAGATGTCTTTCCGTGTTTTTGAACATTACTAGGCTGTTCTGTCACCATCAGATTCTTTTCGGGGCAGAATGAAACACTATACTGTACTAATAGTCGTTTTCTGGCTATTTTTCATAATTTTAAGGAGGAAGATATGAGTAATAACTTACGACAGATTGCTAAAGACTTGCGATCGTTTGTTAAAAGATGTAAAGACGTGCACTATTCTGACAGCCTGCTAATCGCTTTCCTTGTTACCGGGCTTCTCACTTTTGCGCCTAGGCTTAATGCCGATGCGGCTACGGAGCAGCAGGAAGTCAGTGCCGCAACCTATGATGCCATAACTGACCTGCGTCAGTCCTTCATACGTGCCAGAAAGGAGAATGAACAGTCTCTTAAAGGTGCTGAGAGGGAACTTGCACAATTGCTTCAGCAGGGGGATCAGGTTATCAAGAGCCCATGGGCTTCATTCCAGTTCGGCACAGGATATACGAACAACGACTGGGGAACTACCTACAGGGGGCGTGGAGGAAAGTTCCTGGAATACTACAGAAGGGATAACGATTTAACCAAGTATGTGTTTGACCCAAGCAAGCATCTATACGGGGCAACTAACT
>NZ_JABXYU010000002.1 GCF_013394795.1 Leptotrichia sp. oral taxon 223 | reverse complement strand
GGCTTCATGTGAGATTTTAGATACATAAATTTTACTACCGCTCTCCACTTCGTTCCGTTTGCTCGAGTTGAAAATCATTTTTAAAGCTTTCGCAATAAAAATAATTTTCAACTTAAACTATTTTTCAAAATGACAATTTCTTACTCTAAATTACAAGCTGGTTATTAAACACGTCCTAAAATCGTTTATAATAGGTAAATTTTTAAAATTTTCCAATTTTGGTATAAAATATGCTCAAAGTTACAAAACCTTTTAAAACGAAAATTTGAGCGTCTGAGAGCATACATCAAATTAAAATAAAAAAAATTTAACTCGGAATGTAGATGAAACGGTTTTCTTATGAGCAAAGCGAAAAGAAAAACATTCTGAGTAGTGGGGGGAAAATCAGAACAACCTTTAAAATAAAAAAACTGGGGGTACTCCCCCTGAAATATAAATTATAGTATTGATACTAAGAAGAGAGAAAATAACTTTCAAAAATCACTTCAAAGCCTCATAAATACTGTCTTAAATGCTGTTTTTGGCACTTAAATATTTTTAAGCAGACACTTAAATATCCTTATGTGTTTACTTAAATCATATTTTAGTATTATTAGTATTGATACTAAGAAGAGAGAAAATAACTTTCAAAAATCACTTCAAAGCCTCATAAATACTGTCTTAAATGCTGTTTTTGGCACTTAAATATTTTTAAGCAGACACTTAAATATCCTTATGTGTTTACTTAAATTGCATTTTCGTTTTAAAAATTAAATTTTATAAAATGCTTAAATATAATTTTATTATAAAATATAATTTAAGTATTGACAAAAATTACTTTTTAATTTATAATAAAATAAAATATTAGTTATTATAATTTCAAAAGGAGCTTTTATGGATAATAAAAAAAAGAAATTAGAAACACAAATAGAATTAGGAAAAAAACGAGAACTTTTAGATCAAGAAACAGGTGAAATAATAGTAGTCGATCAAATTTCCAAAAGAATTTATGGCCAAAAAAATTTTTGGAAAATGTATTTAATGGATTTTATGAGTGTACTTGGAATTATAGACAGTAAGCAACTAGATGTTTTTATTTATATTGCTGAAAACACTAATCCAAGTACTAACACCTTTATTGGAACATATAAAAAAATTTCAAAAGATGTTAATGTAAGTCAACCTACTATATCAACTATTATGAAAAAATTGCAGGCCAATAATTTTATAAAAAAAATCCAAAATGGAGTATGGTTTGTAAATCCCAACATAATCATGAAAGGAAACGATCACAAGAGACAAATTTTACTGAGTTATTTTGAAAATGATGAACCTGTTAATGAACTTACGTTTAGTAGAACTAAGGCAAGACAATTGAAAGTTGAAAGCGAGAAGAAAATTAAAGTAATAGAAGATAATTCAGAGAAAGGAGAAAAATAAAAAATGAAGATAGAAGCGGCGAACTTGGTGATTTACAATGAAGAATGGGACAATTTAGAACTTGAACTAAGTCCTATACAATTGGAAGTTATTTTCAATGTTTTGAATATAAAATTCAATGATAACGGAACATATAATTGCAGGCCAGATGAATATTTAGAAAAAATTGTACTGCCTGCAGTAAAAGAAATTAAATAATATATCATGATTTAGAATGTCAGTCATGACTGACAAACTATAGAAGGAGAAAAATTATGAAAAAGATTGCTATTGTAAACAACAAAGGGGGAGTAGGGAAAACTACAACAGTTTTCAACCTTGCTCATTATTTTGCTAAAAAAGGATTAAAAACTTTGGCAATAGATACAGATCCGCAACTGAATCTGACTACAAATATGGGAATTCAGATTGATAAACTAAATGCTTCTCTTGGGGATTATTTGCTGGAAAGGGTTTCAGAATTTAATCCTGAAAAAATTAATGATAATCTTTATCTTATCAGTTCAGGTTCAAATGCTGAAGCAGATATGTCAATTTTACAATCTGAAGGGCCATATTATTATCAAATATTAAATGATTTTTTAGAACAGCTTGAAACAATATTTGATGTTGTAGTAATTGATACAGCTCCTGCATTCAATGCTTACACAACATCAGCGATATATACTTCAAGCGTGTATCCTGTTCTGATTCCTGGAATGAATGAATTGAATGGATTAAATGCAACTATTAATTTCACAAGAAATCTAGGAAAAGAAATTTCTGGAATTATATTAATAAAAAAAGAACAAACAGCATTGTCAAGTCAAATTCAGGAAGAACTGGAAAATGACTTTAAAGGAATACTTTTAAGTAAAATAGTCAGAAAAAATATAGCTCTTTCTGAAAGTATCATAAGTCATCAATCGATTTTTGAATATTCAAAGCGGTCTAATGGAGCAAAGGACTATAAAAAAGTTGCTGAAGAAATAATGAAAAGGGAAGAAATGTAATGGCTAAAAAATTTAATTTGAAAATAAATAATCAAAAAGAATTGCAAACTTTAGCAAGAGTTGAAAGTATTTATAATATAAATTATGATGAGTTAAATATAGACGGAAAAGAAAAAGAAGAGTTAATAAAATATGAAAATGATATAACTTTTCATAGAGAAAAATCAATGCAGCATATATTCAAGTTTTCTCGAGCAATCTATGAAGCAAATCAAATTTTTGCTAAAAAAGGTGTCGGAACTTTTAATATATGGATAGAAAAAATAGGGATTGATAGGGATAGTGCAAATATTGCAATAAGAAAATATAAATTGTATCTTGAAACAGAAAATCGAGGATTAATAGAGCCTAAAAAGGTATTAACATTGACAAATCGTACGATAAAGGCTCTGACTGGTCAAAAAAAATCAGAATTTTCAGAAGCAGAAGTTATAGAGGTAATAACTGCAGAGAATTCTAGTGAAAAGTTAAAGGAAATAGAGGAACGTAAAGAAATAGTCAAACTAAAAAATACTAATGAAAAAAAGGCATTTTTATTAAGAGAAAAAATAAGAAGACAACATCAGATAAATAAGTTGAAAGAAGAAATAAGAGTAATTGAAAATGAACTTCAGGAAATAAAAAAATCTGAAAGGTAGAATGTCAGTCATGACTGACATTCCAAAAGTATAAAAAGGCAATCCTTCTTATACTGATGAAAAATTTTAGAAATACTCAAAAAATTTTTATAATTTTCAGTCAAAAAAACATATCATATAATTAACACTCTACTTTTTTAGACTGAAATGTTTTATTAAAAATAAAAAGGAAATATATAATGAAATATGGTTATGTAAGGATTTCAACAAGGGAGCAGGAGAAGCAAGACAGGTGGAAGCAATAAAATCAGCAGGAATAGATGAGGATAATATTATAATTGAAAAGTCGAGTGGGAAAAATTTTATTGACAGAAAAAAATGGCAGGAGTTAATGGCCAAAGTCGTAGTTGGTGATGTAATTGTTATTAAAAGCCTTGACAGGCTTGGGCGAAATAATACTGAAATAAAGGACACATTTGAACTATTATCCAAAAAGAAAGTATATTTAAAATTTTTGGATCCCCCCATTCTTAATACTGAAGCTCCAAAAAATGAAATGGAAAAAATGGCAATGGAAATGATACAGCCGATAATTTTACATCTGTTAGAATTTTTTGCTGAACAGGAAAGAAAGAATATAAAGGAACGACAAAATGAAGCCTATAAATTGCTAAAAAGAGATGATAAAGGAAGGCTCAGGAGTAATAAAAAAATTGACAGGAAAACAGGTCAGGGCATTATATGTGGCCGTCCAAGTAAAATTGAAAATCTGACGCAAAGCCAAAAAGAATTAATTAAATCATGACTAAACGGCAATATTAAAGTTGAAGACTGTGTAATTTATTCTAAAATTGGACGTGCGACACTTTTTAAAATCAAGAAAATGATAAAAAATAAGGAGCTAGAATTATGAATAAAAACGAAGAAAAGGATTTAGAGATAATAGTTAGGTGGGAAGAAGAAAAAGAAATTAAAACAGTAGAAGAATTAGATAAATTTATAGATGAAAAATGTCTTGATTTAATAAAGGACAGGAAACTATTTATTTTATATAAAGGATATGAAATAGAATACGCTCTCGATAGTCAGGAATATTCCTGTGAGAGTCTTGGAATTTTTAAAATCTATGATTTATATGAAATTATGAATAAAATAGATAAAAAAGAAAACAATAAGTCAAAAAATAGTCAGTCAATAGACATGGACAGAAATTTATAATAAAATAGGGATATAATTCCCTATTTTATCATTGATTTTTATAAAATTCTTTCATACGTTGAAACTTTTCTTCTATTTCTAATATTTCTTCCCAATTTCTAGGAAATTTCATTTTATTGAGTATTTTTATAAAGTCATTTTTTTCAACATTATTATGCAAAAATCCTAAAGAATTTGCTAATAAAGTAATTAATGCATCGTATTCCAATGGAGAAATAAAAAATTTTAAAACCAAAATTAAATCAAAAAGCCCATAGTTAAAATTCAAACGATAATGTTCATGAACAATAAAATTATCAATATTATTAGTAGTAAATTTATGATCATATAATCTTTCATTATGAGCACAAATATTCCTAAAACTGTTTATAAAAAATATAATATCACTCAAAGCTTCTCCAGTAAATATATACTCATTATTAAATTTAGAATTTGCTTTTATAAATTCAAATTTCATATTTTTAGCAATTTTTGATTGAATATCTTTTTGAGAACATTTAAAAAAATAAGCAGTTGTTCCAAAATCCAATTGAGGAATTAAAACCCAGAGAGGAATTGTAGTATAATTTGTAGTATAATGATTAATTCTAGAACCTTGTATATTGGATTGTTTTTTAATAGTCTTTTTCAATTTTTGGACTAATTTATCAATCGTTCTTCTTAATTCTGGAATATAATTAAAATTATTTTCATTTCTATATGCGTTATTATCAGTTTTATATTTTTCACAGAAATAATAGGCTAATTTAGTTTTTATATTAGATTCGGCAATAAAAATATATTTTAAAAGATTACTTCTCATTTCACTGTCAAAATAATATAATCAAAACAAATTCTCAAAAAAAGTATTTTCTTTATACATTTCATCAGAATCATCAGGACTTATTTTTTTATAATTAGGGTCTAAAAAATTTTCTTTATATGCATTAATAAGAGAGTAATAATTTACTCTTTTTAAAGTATTAAGTGCGAATCCTTCATTCCTGAATTTAAGATTTTTTCTTTTAAGTCCTTCAATCTGTTCTTCGAAAGATTTAAAAATTTTTTCCTCTCTGCTGTTCATATAAAAAAATCCTCCTTAAAAAAAATTGACCCGATATTGTCCTGCAATACCGGGCTAGCATGGCAGCCCTCAGGCATCATCATGCATTCCACTTTAGAAATATCATAACATAAAAAATTGTAAAAATCAAGTGCTATTTATTTAAAAAATAGTAATATTGTATATGGTGTATTGTATATAGATGTTTTAAAAAAATATATTATTAGGTAAATTGCAAGTGTAACAATAATGATTGCATTTGTTTTGATAAGCATATGGTTGGTGGAATGATTTTAAGAATAATCTGAATATTGAGTTGGAAAATAACAGTTAAGGATAAGGTAGTTCTCAATATGATAGGAGTTTATAAGGTATGAATAGATAAAAAATCCACTACTTAACTTTTTTTTACTAAAGTGCTATAATGAAAAGGAAATAAAAAAGAATGATTAGATTTTGTTTGAATTAATAAAAAAAATGGCTACTTTTCCGTAGAAAGGTAACCTGATAAGAACTCCGTAGAGACTTATCTCGCTCACTGTGGTTAATTATACTACATTTCTTTCCAAAAAACAATAGAAATATAAAAGTCGTGTTGAATTTATTTTATCTCTTGTATTTTTTATGATTGATTTTTTAACAATTATTGTCATTTTGGCAAATATCAATAACTGTTTTTAATTCTCTTTCAGAAATTAATATTAAGATTTTTTTTAAATCATATGGAGTTATTTTAAATGATTCTGCAATCTTTTCAAACTTTTCAGAAGGAATTTCTTTAAAATTAGATTCTTTTTTTTCTTCAAAAAATTTTTTCTTCTCATCACAAAAGTTATAAGAAAAAGTTTTTAGTTCTTCTTTTTTTCTATTAAAAATTTTTAAAATTTTTAATTCAAAATAATATGAATCTGTATTTATATTGTGAATACAAAGAAATCTTTCAATTTTTGAATTTTCATATTTTTCTATAATATCATTTATTGTTACTTCTTTTTCTATTTTATTTCCAGACTCTATATATATATGTATAATCTGTTGTTCTCCTTCTAAACTAAGAGTAGTTTCATAGATTTTTTCCCAAAATAGAACATCTCCCACGATATTTTTCCAATTTTTAGGAATGCCTGTTTCATTTAAAATTTTTCCAAATACATTTGAATTATAAAGTTTTTCTAAATTTTTTAAATTTTTTTCCAATTCTGTTAACAATGTATAAAATTCTTCTTTTGTAATGAACAATTTTAAAATTATTAAAACATCAAATATTCTTGAATTAAAAATATTATTTAAATGAGAATGTTGTATCTTTGGTATATTTCCGTTTTTTCTTATTAAAACATTGTATATCCTATCATTATGAGCACACATATTTCTTATAGCATTTATAAATTTTATAATTTGTTCCATATTTTTTTCATCAATTATAACAGATTTTTCATATTCTTTTTCAAACTCTTCAGCTATTTCATTACAAATTTCTTTTTGTATATCTTTTTCTAATGAAGAGTACAAATATGATATATTTCCAAATGTTAGTTGTTTAGATAAAACCCATAACGGAAGATTTTTATGTATATTAATGTAATGTTGTATTTGTTTTCCACCAGAATAATTTTGAGAAAGGCTATTTTTTATTACATTTGATATTTCAGCAATTACTCTTGCAGCATCTTCTTTTTTGGCATCATTATAATTGTTTATATTAAGATAATTGAAATCTTGTGTAGTATATTTTTTTTCAAAAAAATAAGAAATTTTTGTTTTGAAAATATTTTCTATTTTCAAAATGTTTTTTAAAAATAAAAGTCTTATTTCTGTATCAAAATCGTACAGTGTACTAATGTCTTCAAATGTTGTCCCTTTTTCGAATACATCTTCACATTTTGATAATGTCGCCTGTTCATCTAAAAAAAAATCTTTATAGCCATTTATTATATTATAATAGTTTTCTCTTTTTAATTTTTTTAAAACTATTTCATCATCTTTTATTATTAGTCCTCTTTTTTTCATAATATCTAATTGTTCTTCGTATTTTTTAAATGGTTTTGTTCCCATATAATCTCCTTCTTTTTAATTAAAAATAAAAAGTCTTACCCCCCTGTTTTTACAGAAAAGTAAGACTTTGTAAGCTTCTCTTATTCAGAAAATAACTCACGTTCACTTGCTGTAATAATACATTATTTCAATAAAAATGTCAAGTATTTTTAATAATTTAATTTGTTTTTTTTTGAGATATTTCTTTTTTTATTTGTGATATTCTTCCTGGAGATAAGTTATATTTTTCAGCAACTTCTTTCCCTGAGAGATATTTTAATTCTAAAACAATAGCATTATCTCTCATTTCTATTACTTTATTTTGCAATTCTGCTATATCTTTAGAATGACTGTCTATTATTTTACCTTGTTCTTCAACCTCTTTTCTTAATTCTTCTTGTGCTGCCATTATTGCTTTATTGGCTCTTAAAATATGATTTATTACTTTTTTACTTTTATTTTTTTTCATCTAAAGTGTCCTTTTCAATATTTAATTTACTAAATTAAATATATCATGTTTATACCAAAATTACAAGAAATTTTGATATATTTCTAATAGCTCCTTTTATTTGTTCCGATGTTTTCATAATAATACCTCCGTATATTGTTTTAACTGTTCTTCCATATTCATATAGATAGCATATTTAGACATCTTTAATAAATCTCTGTCATTATCTCTAAAATACAACTTCATAGCTTCACTGAATACATTAGCGTCTACTCTGTTTTTGTTTTTGATAAGATCTAATATCGTTCTTTCCTTATCATAGATAAAAATTTTTCTGCCAAAAGGATTCGTTATGCTTGTCTTACCAATATCATAATAATCTTTTTTGCTGTACTTAAAAATAATATTGTCCTTTATTGACTTAATTCTGCTCACATTATCTCCAACTGGAACAGTCATTACATAAATGAGTGGCATTCTGGTAGATAACCCTTGCAAGTAGGCTGCTGTTTCATGAGAAAAAACTCCTTTCGGAACTCTATGGGAAAAATAAATATACTCATCTATTTCTTCGTTTGGAAGTCCATATAGTCCGTTTGCTATTTTTATAATCTCTTTTTTTTCAGTCAATTCTTTCAATACATTTTTGTAAATACCCAGTTTTAAAGCATCTTTAGTAGTAATAATCCCATTATTTTTATTAATTTCTTTTAGTAAAATTTCCTTCTGAATCATTCAGATCGCCACCTTTTTATTCTTATATTATATGATTTATAAGAATGAAAGTCAATGAATAATAAAAAATAATATAATACTTGAAAATAATAATACATATCTATGAAAACAGATGTTTTATTATACACTTAAAACTATACTGAATTTAAGGGTATAATAAGCAAAATGATGTACACTAAATTAAAATATATTTTAGTATACATTTTTGTAAAGGAGTCATCTAAATGAAATTTGGATATGCAAGAGTAAGCACGGCAAAGCAGGATTTGACACGGCAGATAGCATCGCTTGAAAATGCTGGCTGTGATGAAGTTTATTGTGATATACAGAGCGGAAAAAATATGAAGAGGGCTGAACTGCAGAAAATTTTGTCAAAAATTCGGGAAAATGATACGTTTGTTGTTACAGATATTGACAGGCTTGGGCGTAATTTTACAGAAGTTACTGAGCTTTATACAAAGCTTAAGGATATGAAAGTTAATATTGCTGTAATCAATCAGGAACTTTTAAATCATAATGTGAATGATAGAAAAGATGAAATTGTAAATGTTGTTGTGATTCCTCTCCTGATATATTTGGCTGAAAGAGAGCGGAGCATTTTAATTGAAAGAATAAATGATGGAATTAAAAATATGCCGCTTGGAAAATCAGGGAAAAGATACAGCAGGAAAACTGGAAATGTAATTGGACGGCCAGTTAAAGTCTTAAATCTTTCAAAAGAGGAGCAGGATATGTTAAAGCGAGTACGGAATAAGGAAATAAGTGTAAAAAGTTTTTGCAGGTTTATGCAAATAAGTAGATCTTCGTATTATAAATATTACAAGAACAGTTATCTTGATTAAAAACTAAAATGAAAGGAATTTCAATTATGACTGATGAATTTTTTGAAGATGAAAATGTAGATGATGGGGAAAATAATCTTGAATATGATAGAGATATTTTTGACATTGAAATTGAATTTGATGACGAAGTTGTTAAGAGAATTGAACGAACTGAAACAGCTAGAGAGTTTGAAAAATTGATTGAAAGTGAGGAGTAACTATTAAAACAGAGTAACAAATTTTTAGACTTAAATTTTAATTTACAATCAAAATTATTACTGTTAAATCATTGCTTTTTTTTAATCAAAATGTTATAATTAATGCAACAGTACTGTAGGATAAAGATCATAAGTGTATAAAAAAAGGAGAGCCGCTAACTCTCCTTTTTTCCGTTACTTCCAAAATTCTTCGATTAAAATAATTGCTATCTGTAAAGCAATTATGATTAAGATTTTTATCCATAACTTATCCATAAGTGTATAACTTCCTTTCATCAAGGATTGTTCAGATTATATCATTTTTTTGAAAGCCATTCAAACAAATATATAAAAAATTCAGATTTAAAATGAAATATTTTTTTTGATTTTTTCTCATGATTTTGGGAATTATTTTTTACCATTTTTGCAAAAATTTCAACTTAAAAAATATCATATAAATTTTATATAGTTCATAAAAAGTAACTTAAAAAAATTGATTTTATGAAAAAATTTCTGCAGAAAAATTTGTAGGAATTTTTATGGAGTATGATCTTTTGATTTGATAATTTTAATTTTATTTTACGAATGAAATGAGTTTTTGAGTGCAAACGAAAGTCATTTTTTCAAAATTTTATGTGCAGAAAAAATCACGATAAGTTTCTAAAATTTTTTAATTTTCGAGAAACTTGTAAGCGTGCTTTCCAAAATTTGAAATTTCGGAAAGTTTATTGGGAAAAATTTTTATGAAAAAAGTCTTGATTTTTTGAAAAAAATAAGGTAATATTAGTTTAAGCGTGAAAATGAGAGCCCAGTTTTTGGAGGTGGATGGGCAGTTTAAGAAATTTTACTTCAACTCATTTTAAAATATCAAAAGAAAATTTTATTAAATAAAAAATAAAATATTTGAGCTTATGTACAGATTATTGGAGTTTTCTTCCAAAATGTTTGCACAAGCTCTTTTTTTGATTAAAAAAATATATTAGAAAAATCAGGATAAAATTTCTTAAAATTATAAAATAAAATTGATGATGATAAAAATTAAAGTTCATATTACGTCATATTAAGCCCGTAGCGTTTGTTAAATCGTTTTTTGGTATAAATCTTTGTCTGATGCAAAATTTTTTCGTTATGGGGCTAATATAGGCTTATTTTGGTTCTATATTATAAATTAGATTTTCAACTGAAAAATAGTTTTACATTTTTGATGATGACAAATGGATTTGAAGCAAAAAATTATTGACAAAAATTTAAAAAGTAGTATAATGGTATTACCAAAAAAATAAAATATAAGGAGTGAGTATCATGGCTTCCATAAGTTTAAAAGTGTCCGATATGGAAAAAAAATTTTTGCAAAGCATGGCACAATTTGAAGGAGTTACATTGTCAGAGTTAATAAAATCAAAAGTGTTTGACTCACTGGAAGATGAATATGATGCCAAAATAGCAGATTTAAGATTATCAGAATATGAAAGTTATTTGAAAAATGGAGGAGAAGTTTTAAAATGGGAAGAACTGTAAAATATAAAATAATCCCAACTCCACATTTCGTAAAAAACTTTAGCAAACTAGATGAATTTGTAAAAAAAAGAATAAAAATTTATTTAGAAAATATTGCAGAAGATCCACGCAGTAAAGGAAAAATGTTGAAAGCAAATAGAAAAGGACAATGGAGATACAGAATAGGAAATTACAGAGTTATTGTAAATATCCAAGATGAAAATTTAGTAGTATTAGCGTTAGAAGTAGGACATAGAAAAAATATTTATAATAGTTAAATACTGAGGCTGTTTTATAAAGTTAATTTTATGAAATAGCCTTTTTTGTTATTAACTTTTCGTATTAAAAAGTACCAAAGTAATAAAAAATTGCAATATAAATAAATGCAAATATTTAACATTTTTAAACTTTTTATATCACATATTTCCTGAACCAGTTCTCAAAATGTTCCATGCTGTTAAAGTTAAAATTCTGCTCATAAAAATCATCAACATTCTGAATTTTAACAACTACCATTCCATTCTTCTGTTCATTTATTGACTTTATTGTCAAGGTATTAAACATTCCAGTTACTCCATCCATCATTCTGACTTTTCTGTGAATGAAAAAGTCGGCAGGTGTTTTAATTTCTTTTTTCTCTTCCTTAATTTCTCTGGACTGTGGTTCTTCTTTCAGAAATGTAAAAATGAAGCCTGACACGGCAGGACGTCCTCTTCCTTTTGTGTTATACGTTTTCTGAATTTTTAATCCGTACTTTTCTTTAAGTTCCTTTTGTATCGGCTTTAAGACTTTTACATCAATATCACACATTCGATAATTTACAGGAATGTCCATTAATCTTTTAAATTCATCTAAATTAACGCTCCAGAAACCTGTACTTCTAAACTGCTTCATTCTTCTGTAAAACTCTTTGGTGTAGCTTGACTTTAATCTGACAAACTCTTCCAGTTCAAATCTTGTCCAATTGCCAGGTTCAAACTCATTTAGTAAAAATTTAAACCTCTCACTTACTGCAATTGTTAAATTTTGTGTTTTAGTATTTATTACAAATTCCTGAAAAAGAGCAAATTGAATTATAAGCTCTTCTGTTTGAAAAGTATAATTTAATGCAAGCAGCTTTTTATTAACATTTATTATTGTTTTTGAAAATTCTTTTATTGTCACATTTTTTTCAAGCCTTATAAGTCTTTTTAACTCATTAAATGAAAAATTCAAAATTTTAGTCCCATTATCCCTTACTTTATGAAGAATTGTCATTAATAAATTTAATTCTTCAGCTGTAAATTTTCTAAGCTCCTGATTATTAAAATCATTTTTATATTTTACAATTTCATTCAATTTGACATCATCTCCAATCATAGCCATTATATCATATAAAACATATTTTAACAACCGTATTTAAAATTGGTGTTTTTATTGTTAAAAAATACTCCCAAAAAGTTGTCTTTATTTTCCCGAAAAGTCGTTTTTTAATACCTTCAGTTCCTTTATTCATCGATGTTTGCGAGTACCTAAAAGGGTATAATATAAAAGATATATATAAAAAGGAACTAATTTTAGAAAATTAAACATATTTTTACTGGGTAAAAAGTTGTTTTAAAAACCTAAATTATATGTAATACTATTCCCCGTTTAAAAAGCGAATATTTATTCTAATTATTTGAAAACAAATATTAGATTTAACCTACTAAAAAGATTTATAATGTATTCGTTATTCAAATGGGGTTTAGTATAAGATAGAAAAAAATAATCGCTGTCTTTTACAACAACGATTATTTGAAAATATAGCTTTGTTTTTTTATAATTTCTATTTTTCCTTCTTCTAATAATTCTAAAATTAACATTTTAAATTCATCTATGTACTTTTTTTAAATTACTTTTCTTAAACTAAGTTTTAATAAATAGAAAACAAGTTTTCAAATTATTTGTCCAAGATTTTGGGTACACTCCACTAATTGTTCTTCTAAATTTTGAGCATAAGAAAATGGCGGTGTCGAAGTTCCACGATTAGAAATTCTTTTTCCTACTTCACTGGCAAATTTATTATTATACTTCTTCTTTCAAATTATATTTTTTTATATAATCTTCCATATATTTAACTCCTATATGTTTATTCCCTTTTTTTGCAAATTCTAATACTGTTAATCCCCATTTATCTTTTTTTAGTAATTTCAGTCCTTTTTGAGAAAAGATTAAATCATATAGAGGTATCATTTCTATTTCAGGTACAAGATCATAATTAAATATATTTTTGAACATTACTGTTTTATGAGGTTTATATAATGGTGTTATATCTGCTCCCTTTTCTAACAAAGTTTTACATAACATCGTTGTTTTTATTATATCTTCACTTCCATAAAGAAACAATTCAAAAAACAATGTTGCTCCATCTTTAGATACCACTTTTACATCTGCTCCCTTATTTATTAAAAAATTTGCTATTTTATACTTTTCTTCAGGCTTTGAATTTGTTAATGCTGTCTGTAATAAAGTATCCCCTACTGTGTCTTTCTTATATTGAGCTCCTTCTTTGAACATTTCTCTAAAATCTTCATATGTTCCCAATAATGTTGCTGCAAATAATGTTGAGTATTTACTCATATAAATCATCCTCTTCTTTTCTCATAACTAATCCTTTCATTCAATATCCTTATTTGTAAAATCACATCTGTTCAACTGCTCCATTGCATGTTCTCTTATCATTTCTTCATCACTTTGTAATAATAATTCCAATTTTTCTTTCGCCTTAGGAGTATTTATATCTCCTAAAGCAAAACAGCATTTTCTGACCAGTGCAAAATTATCATCCCAACGGTATTTTTCAAAATTTGAAGTTGCTAATTTATAAAGACATTCTACCGTAGACGGCAACTCCATTTCCATGAAGTAAATAGCAATATCTTCGTGTTTTCCATGCCATTCTTCTTTTGTTAATTTGCATAAAATATCAACAAATTTTTCACTGTATAATTCGAACATGTAAATTGCTGAAATTAAAATATCTACGCTGTGTCCATTTTTTTCATTATATGCTTTTTCTAACTCTGTTTTTATATACTCTATTCTTTCATCATCATTTTTTAAAAATTCCTTTTGTAATTGTTGAAAACTTATTTGTTTTTTATATTCTTTCCACATCAAATTTTCCAATTTTTCAAGATTATTTTTTTCCATTTTTTATTATTTCCTTTCTAAAATTGATTTCTTTTATATTTTTATTAAATATATCTAATCCTTGCCCATCACCTAAATTCCGAGTTATTTGATTTCTTTCCTGTTTAAATTGTATATATCCATATTTTTCCCATCCAGTAAAAGATTCCTTCATATTAGGATATTTTTTTATTAATTTTTCACCTTCATTATTCCTTACACCTATTTTTTCAAATTGCTTATCTGTTCCAGGTTTTAATTTGAATTCTAAATTTATTCCAGTATACCGTTCACTATATCGTGCATCTTCTGCAATGCTAGTTTCGCCACTTGGTGGTAAATTTCCACTTTTTAATAAACGTTTATAATGTTTTTCAGAAATTGTACGATAAAAAACATCATAATTTCTGCTATAATCATTTGTTACAGCATTATAACTTGGCACAGAAACTAATCCTTGACCTTTGTTTCCTAATTCTACATATGGTGTTTTAGTTTTAGGTAAACTCCACTCATTACCTCTACCTAATGTATAATTACCCTCAGAATTTTTTACCCCTTTATATAATGAATTATCTAAAGGTTTATTGTAATCAAGTTTTGGTGTTGGGTCATAAGATTTATTATTATTTACTTTACTGTTCAAATTGTTTAAATAACTTCCAACTGTGGTATCCATTATATTTTTAGAATTAAGATTACCTAATCCCCAGTTTGTACTTTTAGAAGCATTTATATTTGAATTTTTTATTGTTTCTGTGATATTTGGAGTAACTTTTACTTTTCTTGTTGTTTTGTCTAAATAGTCTCCACTTTTACCATTTAGGTTCCAATTATGATTTTGAGAATTACTTTTTCCTGATATAGTTGAATTACTATTTGAGTTTTTAGTAAAGGTTTTGGGAACTCCTCCCACTGTAATAGGTGCTATAGAAGCAACTCCTATTTCCGTAAGAAATTCAAAAGTATCATAAAGTTCAGGGCGTTTTGTAAGTGCTCCTACTGTATCTCTTAAAGGATTCAACGATGGTCCGTTTACTTGCTCTTTATTTCCAAATATAGCATCTCCAATTTTCATAAGTCCGTGAAATGCTTTATTTCCTCCAACAACAACTGCAGTTCCACCAGCAATTTTTACAGGTAAAGAAGGTACAACTGAGCCTCCAATTGTAACATAATCCACTCCTTCTGAAGCACCTATTAAAGCCACACCTCCAGCACTAGTAAGACCACCTGTTACTATATCTAGTCCTCCTTCTCCCGCTTTTCTTAACCTATCTCCTAAAGTTGGCCCATCTGTTTTTTTCTTAGGAGGACTTATTTTTTTAGGTTTAGCAGGAGTAGAAGTTTTACCATTTCCTTTCCCCTTACCACTACCCGATGATTTATTAGATTTTGTTGGTTTGGGTAAAAAATGTTTAACTCCTGTTACAATAGCTTGTGTTGATTCTGCTACAACTTTTTTTCTACGATCTCCTCCCGCCTTATAGTCATCATAATCTCTCTTTAAAACTCTTATTGTATCTTTTTTTAACTGGTTAAATTCAGCTTCTGCTCCTTTTTTGTCTCCAGAAAAATATTTAGTTCCTATTCTTATAAGAGCTTTTCCACCTTTTTCTAAATGTTTCCAAGTAAAATCAGCAGTAATCTCACTATTCTCATCCAACTGTCCATAATCAAGACCACTAAATACATCATTATTATCTTGCCCTTTAGTCCTTTTCATTACTTCGTTATAGGCTATTTCTCCTGCTACTGTTGCTTTTGGCTTACCTTCGTTATTTTCCTTTCCGTTTCCTGCTTCAAGTTGTTCTCTAATAGCCCATTCCCTTGCAATTCCTGCTTTTACTGTATTCACATCAGCGTTTTCGTTTATATAGATTTTCCCTGTTACTTTATCATAAAAATAAGGGATTTCTTTACCTTGGTTTTTTCTTGCGTCTGCTATTCTGTCTTTTACTTTTTGAGGTAAATTAGGGTCATCCGGATTAAATTTGCCACCTATTCCTAATTGTTCCTGAACTTCTTTATCACTTAAATCCGCTTTTACTAATAAATCAATATCAGGAGCTGTTTTGGCTCTTAAATAATAATCTTTCATATCCTCAAATTTTCGTATTTCAGGATCTCCAATATCACTATTTTTTCTACCATTTACAATATTTTCTATTTTTTTGATAGCTCCGTCAGCTGTTATTTGTCCTTCAAGTATTGCTATATCCAAATCTTGCTTGAATTTTTCCGGATTAGCTAAATAATCAAGTGTTTGACTTTCTACATTGACATTAGTTTTGCTGTGAGTATCTTTTGTTATTTCATTTGCTTTTGCTCTATCTCTATTTATCGGATCTCCCGAAGCTTGTCCTATTTCAACATCTCCAATTACGGTATTTCTTGTGATTCCTTGTTTATCTCTATTTTCAGAACTTATTCCAATATTTGATAGTCTTGATGAATTATTTCCAATAGAAACTCCTATCGAAGCACCATTTATAGTCATTTCATCTTTATTTTGCAAATCGTGTCCAGTATATTTATCAACCGTTAATTTAGAATTTCCTTCTTTTCCAATAATTCCAGCTGTATTATCTAATGTTCCAATATGTAAATTGCTTCCCTCTCCTACGATAAATGTACTTTGATTGTCTACAAATACTCTATTTCCATTAGTTCGACTTCCACTAACATTAACTGAATCTATTCCTTTAGAACCAAAACCTACGCTTACACCTCTACTACTTCCGGTAGTTGTACTAGTATTTTGTTTTGAGATAACTTCCATATGATTAATATTTCCAGTAACTTTTCCGCCTTCTTGGTTAAAGCCGTTTACTATCATATTTTGAGTATTATTATGCACTTCGTTTACATTTTGAAAGCTTCCATTATGATAAATAGTTTCATTTGTATTTTGATTACTTCTACTTGTTGAAACACTTCCACTTATTCCGTTTGCTTTAGGTCTTAAATCTGCTCCTGCAGACACACCAAAATTAACTCCTGTACTGCTGGAGTTTGAACTATATCTATTATGTAATTCTACAGCTTCTTTTGTGATGTTCTCTACATTATTGTAAATAAATGTTCCACCTTCAGCTTTTGTTCCCTGATATGTAATATTTTTTACATTATTGTAAGTTATGCTCGAATCAGGTTTTAATGGTTTTAATGTCGTAACGGCAGCATTTTCAGTATGTCCATTACTTTCACTTCTTGATCTACTAATTCCTACATTTGCATTTCCGGATAAATAAAAATCATTATTTGTTTTAAAGTTTCCGGCTTTTATGTCTTCCATCGTTGCAGCTCTTAAACCATCTCTAGTAGTAATATCATTCCTCATTCCAGAAACTGTTCCGGTAACAGCATTAGCTGCTGTCATAAGTCCACCGGCAATATCTCCACCACTAGTTTGGCTTACCGCATTTGCTGCTTGTTTTGCTCTGTAAAGTGCCGGACTGTTTATTCCGATTGACACACCAAAATTACTACTTCTACTAGTAGTTCTTACATCTTGTGTATCTATTCTTGCTCCGTATTTTACTTCTCCGTTATTTATTGAGATATTTCCGTATTCAAAGTTTGTTGCAGTTATTTCTGCACCGTTATTTAGGACTGTTCCATCTCCTAATTGTAAATTGGATTTTGCATTTACAGTGCTTTTAGCGTCATATGTATTTTGTGATTTTCCGTAACCTACATTTACAGAACCATGACTAATTCCACCTGTAAATCCTTTTTGTTTTTGTTCTGAATAATATGTATTATGTAATTCTCTTGAGTCCGTTGTAACTTTTCCGCCTACAAAAGTATTTTCTCCAAGAACAATGTTGCTTCCTATGCCCTCAACATTTCCTGCAATTACTGCATTCTTTCCAAGCATCAGGTTGCTTGCCGAGTTTTCTTCCGCATGAGAATTTTTGTAACTGCTTTTGGATGACATAAAGCCTTTGCTGCTCTGTCTTGATTCCGTGTCATAGCTGTTCACTGCTGATTCCGCTCTGACATTTCCGGTTACTGTAAGCCCCGTTGTATCTTCTGCTATGAATGATGAGCCTTTTAAATTAATGTCCCCAACTCTTCCTTCTGCTGAGTTTGCCATAATTCCAGCTCCGAGGTTAGTTGTTTCAGAATATCTTGAATAATTGCTTTCTCCGCTTCCAAATTTGTCTTCTCCTGATAATGTCAATGCTCTTTCATCAATTTTGTTTACATCCAGTGCAATATGATCTGTTTTTAGTATTCCTCCAGTTGATATATATTTATCAGCTTTGATAAATGTTGTACCTTTTGAAGTAATTCCACCAATTGAGGCTACTTCTTCATGGTGTGTTCTATCATACTCCCCATTGTTATATCCCACATTTCTTTTAGTGGTATTGTTAATTACATTTCCCTTTTCAGAAATTAGTGCAACAGCCTCTTCACCGTTAATTCTTCCGCCAATATTTTCAATATTTCCAACAGTTCTTATATAAGTCTTGTCTCCTGAAATTTCTGAAAGTAAATTTGTTGTCGTCTCATTTCTTACAGTATTTGCCTCAACATAGGTAACTCCGCCATTACCCCATTTTGTACCGTCATTTACAAAGTCCTTAGTCTTGACATAAGTTCCGTTTATTCCGCCAACCCTGTTTCTAGTGTCATCGCTTATGCTTTCCCTAGTCTTGCTGCTTAGGTAAACCTGCGGAGCAAGGACTTCAACACCGTTTACATTTTTTGTCACATACCAGACAATATCTTCATTCAGGTTATTTATCTGATCCTGAGTCAGTTCCTGTCCTACTGTAAGCCCAAGTCTTGTACCTTCAGTTGCGGCATTGTCCATCATTGACTGGATTAACTCCTGATTAGATTTTCCATTTATGAATGCAGTTCCCAGCTTTTCAGCTAATGCTCTAGTTAATAACTGGTTTTCATAATACGCATCTCCAAGCCGTCTTGTTCTGTCCCATATTTCAGAATAGCCAACTCTTGAAGTGAAGTAGTCGCTTCCAAAATATTGCCCAAGACTTATGTATCTGCTTCTAGTTTCCAGCAAATATTTAGAACTTGGATTCATATTTGTTGTAAACATTGCACTTGAAAGTATTGGATTTACGTCTATTCTTCCGGTATTTTTAATATCCTTAATCCCTGAATTGTTTCCTGCAATCTGAATTGCCCTATCAAATCCATTGTTTACAGGATTATTTAAGTTTGTGCTTCCATTAACCTGTGAATTTCCGCCAAAGCTGCTGTTTACTTTAGACAGTAAGGTATTTCCTGCAGCCTGAACCTGCCCGTTGGCAGAACTTGTCCCTTTATTCATTCCAACTGAAGTTGAAGAAATCAAGGCTCTGCCAGTCGCTCCGCCATTATTTAATACTTTACCATTTCCAGCTTCAATAGGATTTTTTATGATATTTGGAGCATTTACATTTACTACTGCCCCTTCAATGATGGAAGGCTGTCCTGTTGCATAGCCTATATCCCCGTCAACCATATCTCTTGTGTGAACAGCAACTAGAGTAGTTCTTGGAATATGATGATGAGTTCCCTGCTTGATATTTAAATCCAATACCTCTCTACCATTTTTTAATTTTATAGGATTCTTATCATCAATGCTTACTGAATTTTCAAAATTTGTTGCAGTAATATTGACTAAGCCTCCACCTGATATTATACTGTCTCTATTTTTAAAATTGCCTGAATTTATTGTAATATTACCGCCCGCTAAAACCTTGCCATACTCTGTTGCTGCCTTACTTTCCAGTTTTCCAACAAGAGGTATTGTCGGATCTTTTGTACTGCTTGCTACTTTTTTTGAATCAGTTACGTTTGTGTGTCCTAAAATCGATCTAAAAGATTGCTCATATTTTGTAAGCAGATATGACTTAAATTCAGATTTATTATTATCCTGGATTTGTTTTTCAAACCATTCTTTTTGTTCATTTCTTGCCTTTCTTCTAGTATGTCCGCTAGTTCTTTTCTTCCATCCTCCATTATCATTAAGCAACCATTTACTTGAAATTTCTGCTTCAGATAATCTTTGGCCATCCCAAGTTTCATAATACTTTTCATAATTCCCTAAACCTGTAACTCTACCAATATTCTGAAAGTCATTGGAAGTAATTACAATATCCCCAGTTGACTGTATTGTCGCCACATTGTTTGTAATCTTTGCGGCGTTTAAGTCCATATTTCCACCAAGTATTTCAGCCTCGTCATTCATTATCTCATTTCCCTTGATGACAAGAGCCTGCCCTCCATAGATGGCTTTGCCTTTGTTGTTCTGAACCTTGCCCTGTGCGTTCATTTCAAGATAATTGTCAAATGCAATTAAATCATTATTCGTAATGTTTCTTCCTGAAACTTTTCCGTTATTTCCAGTAATCATGCTGTTGTTGACTACTTCCCCACGGCCGTTTACGACAACTGTATCGGAAGCAAGCTCCCTGTTGTTTGTAAAGTCATTTGAATTAATCTCAATTAATCCTGTTCCAGTTGTATTTCCATTGTTTGTGATATTGTTTCCTGAGATTTTAAGCCTTTGCTGTCCATGCAGGTTTCCTTTCAGCTCAATATCCTGATTTATGCTTAATTCTGTGTTGTTTCCCTTAACAGTTCCGATGTTATCAAATCTTTGAGCATTTCTCATAAATACTTCGCCTGATAAAATTTCCCCAGTATTTGTAATCGCTGAACCGTCAAGCAGAACCCTATTATTTGAGGCAATCTTTCCGCTATTTGTAACATTTGCATTTGCAGCATTTATATTATTTACTGCCGTAATTTCCTTAGTATTAATTAAGGTATTTGTAGTCAAATCAACATCATTTCCTGAATAGATAAATCCGTCATTTCTTGTATTAGTTACGTTAGCTTTAATATTGTCGACATTTATCTTTCCTGAATTTACAAAGTCAGCTCCTAAAATATCAATTCTCTTACCATCAACTGTACCGCTGTTCACAAGCGAGCTTGTGGCCTTGATATCCCCATTTGTGGCAAATGTTCCAGAGTTTTCAATTCTTTCTCCAGTTATACCTTTTCCAGCCGCAATTTTGCTGGAAGCAGTGGCATTTTTTATATTCTTGGCATCAATTGTATCATTGGCAAGCAGCTTTCCTGAATTGTCAATGTTTCCACTTGAAATCTTGCCAATTGCTGTAATATCCCCACTGTTTGCAATATCATCCGTCTTAAGGTTTACACCTTCAACTTTTCCAGTATTTCTTAGGCTATTGACTTCTAAATTCTTGACATAGATATTTCCATTGTTTTCAGTATTTTTCCCTGTCAAGTCCTCATTTGCAGCTATCTTACCGTCATTTCTGATATTCCCGGCAACTGATATGTTCTTAGCGGTTTCAACAGCCCCGCTATTTTCCATTTTTCCGGAAACTGTAATTTTTCCATTGGATCTTACATTTCCTGACGTTACCAGGTCATCAGCTGAAACTGTCCCAACAGCTGTAATATCCTTAGTATTCTTAACATTTTTTGCCTTTAAGTCCCCATTTGCAATGATTTTACCATCATTCTGAAGATTTCCAGCTGTTATTTTTTTTGAAGAAATTGTACCTGAATTAATAGTGTCCTTACCGGTTAAATCTCCGTTTGAAGCAATTCTTCCAGTATTTCTTATACTTCTAGACACCTTCACATCTTCAGCAGTTTCAAGTGTCCCGTCATTTTCAAGTTTTCCTGCAACTGTAATTGTCTTATTAGCCTTTACAGTTCCTGATGTTTTCATATCATCACTTGAAACTGTTCCAACTGCCGCAATATCTCCAGTATTTGTTATCTTTTTAGCCTTAATATTTTCTCCTGCAGTAATTTTACCGTCATTCTTCAAATCATCAACTGATATATTTTTAGCGGCCACAGTTCCATCTGAAACAGTATTTTTACCATTTAAGTTACCGCCAGCAAGTATTTTCCCAGTATTGTTAATATTCCCTGAAACAGCTACATTCTTTGAAGTTTCGACTGTCCCGCCATTGTCAAACCTTCCATTAACAGAAAGATCCTCGTTGGTTCTTAAAGCTCCTGAAGATTTCAGGCTGTCAGCTGAAATTTTACCGACAACAGTGATATCCCCCGTACTTGAAACATTTTTAGCCGTTAAATTACCGTTAGTTAAGATTTCTCCTGAATTTAATACGTTTCCGGCAACTGTTATGTCCTTTGCTGCCCCGACTGTTCCGCTGTTGTCAAAAAACCCATTAATATCAAGGGCTTCATTAGTCTGAACCTTTCCTGAAGTTACAAAACTGTTTCCTGATATTTTTCCAACAGCCAGAATTTCTCCAGTATTTTTAATATCCTTTGCCAGTAAATTACCATTTGCACTGATTTTACCGTCATTAGTCAAGTTATCAACTTTTAGGTTCTTAGCTGCAACTGTTCCTGACGTTACTGTATTTCTAGCCGTTAAATCTTCATTTGTCAAAATATTTCCAGTGCTGGCTACATTTCCTAAGACTGAAATACGCTTAACAGAAGTCAATGCTCCTGTGTTATCAAATTTCCCGTTAATGTCTGTAATTCCTGAAACCTGTATATTTCCGGAATTATCCAAGTTTTTTACATTAAAGTTTCCTCCGGAAAGAACCGTTGCAAGAGAATTTTTAAAATTACCTGCCGTTATGTTCCCTGAAGCATTAATATTCCCAGAATTTATCATATCAAACGTATTCAAGTTTCCGCCTGTGTATATATTTGACTTGTTCTCAACATTCCCATTAAGGCTAATGTCCTCATTTGCCTGAGTCTCCCCATCCAGCTTTATTTTAGCCGCATTAATATTAATCCCTTTGTCAGAGCTTGCAAGCTCGCTTTGAGCATATTCAGTCCCGTTTATTTCAATGCCGTTTCCTTTAATCTTTGCGACATTGATTTTCCCGTCAGCTGTAATCTCAAGTTTAGTATCTCTTGAATAGATAAGGCCATTGGAGTTTACTCCTGCCCCCTTGTCCGTGCTGACTATCTTTATCTGCCCGGCATACATCGATCCAAGGTTGCTTGCGTCAATTGCAACTGAATTTATTCCATTTTTAGAAGTTACAGTTCCGCTAGAGTCAACAGTGTTTTCCCCCAGAGTTACATCAACCTTGTTTCCAACAAGATTTCCCTGTAATTCCATAGCCTTTGCAATAACGTTTACATAATCGGTATTAGTCGCATCAAAGCCATTAGCCCCAATAACAACTCTTCCCTTTTCGACGTCAATTCCAATTACATCCCCGTCCTTTAACTTCACTCTTCCAGTTGTGGGAATAAAGTTCTTAATGTTAATTGTCCCTGCACCGTTTAAATATATTCCATTTTCATTGCTTAAGATCACGTTTACTTTCTGCCTGCTGAGAGCCTCGATATATCCCTCAATCTGCGATCGGTTTGCCCCATTAACCTGCAATAAAATTAGATTTGCGGCCTGATTCGGCCCAAGATTAGGATTTGCGTTGATGATTCCTGCGAGATGGCTTCTGCCGATGTTGTCGGCATTGTTAAGAACCTGCCCCTCACGCCCGACATTGTACTCCAAGAACTCGTTAATACTTACACCACGGCCATTCGGAGTGGAAATATTAACGACAGGAACGCCATTCTGGGATCTGTCAAGGCTTGTGTTGTATCTTGAATTAGGATCAACCTGAAGCCCATCGGCAAGAATATTAAAGCTGAACACGTTTAGCAGCAGTGCCGCAGTTAATTTGCGTAATATTTTACTTTTTCCTCTCATTGTTCATCTCCTTTCGATATTTTTAAAGATCTATAAATTATTGTTTTTTATTACTGTCTAAAATTGTACTTAATTTTTTTTAAATTTGAACCAATAGAATACCTTGTTTTTTTTTAAGTTTCATTTCAAAAATTTTTATACATTGCCTAAAAACTTACTTTCAAGGAACCGCTAAAATATATTTCCTGCTTCTTAGGGCTTAAATACTCTGAATGTGCCATAGGTTTTGCATATCCAAAGTCAAAATCAAACATTTTTGTATCAAACCTGATTCCAGCTGTCATTCCAGTTACATATCCAGTCCTGTATTTAGATTTATCCCTGTTGTACTTTGCAGCCCCGTATCCATAATTAACATATGGAGAAACAACCGCAAATTTCTTAACTGGAATATTATATGCCAGCTCATTGCTGATTTCTATAGCCTTATCTCCCTGAATGGATTCTCTTGTATTATATCCTCCTACACTTCCAACACCACCTATAGTCTGCCTTTCACTTCCATAGAGCACATCATTTGAATAGCTTCCATAAACATTGGCCCTATAGATAAATTTGTTTGTTACTGGCTTGTAGTAGCTAAGGTTCACATTGTATTTATGAAACTGTGCTTTCGGAGTTGTATCTATTTTGCCGTTATCCCTTTCAGCATTAAATATTTTTAATCCTCTTTCGTAACCAATAGAACTTCCAAAAATTCCTCCAAAGAGTGAAGTAGTAGTATTAAGGCTCACTGTACCGACTGTAAGTTTTCTGTCAGACAATACCGACTTTTCAAGATAGCTCTGATTATGTCTTCTTCTAATTCCCAAATCAAGACCAATCTTGCTTTTCTGATTTCTAAACAATATTTTTTCGAGATCTGCTGATAAAATATGATTGCTCGAATACATGTCATATACAGTATTTGCTGTATAAAAGCTGCTTTCCTGAATACTTTTACTTGAATTGAGTTTTAAAGTGTAAGTTCTGAACTTCATCGTATACCCAAAATTAAACATATCAAGCCGCCTTTTATATGGCAATGTATCCCCATTTGCAGGATCATATCCTACTGGTCCTATTGGCAAAATCTCTCCGGGCTTTAATTCTTCAATTGTTTTCTTCCAGCTTCTGTCTGGATCCTTTTTAGGTACAGTCATATATGTGAAATAGAAGTTGTCTCCAATTCCAAGAGAGCTGTCAATATTAAGGTTGATACCTCTTCTCCAAATTCCATTCTGCTTGCTGTCCCCATAATTATTGGTTAAAATCCCAACAGTATATTTATTCTTTAATGTATTTTTCACTTCGATTCTTGAATAGTTCTCCTTTCTTCCAGGAAGAACTTCCATAGTCATATTGTTGGCATTGATTGAGTTAAAGTTGTCAGTTGCCGTGTCAATGTCCCTGATATTAAAGATTTTTCCCTTGTTCTTGGAAAACATAAAAAATTCCTTATACTTATCAAGCCCATTGCCGGAATTGATCCTTATATCCTCGATTCTTCCTGCAACAATTTCAAGGTTTAAAGTTCCAGTAGTCAGGTCATTATTCCTATCAAAGTTTACAACAGATGTAGTATATCCTTTAGAAATTAACTTGTTTGTAAGATCTGTAAGAAGATTTTTGATGTCATCGGAACTAAGTTCAAGATAGACATATTTTCCAATAATTTTATTTTTTTCCCTTTGAGACAGTAGCCTGTCATTGTCTTTTATATTGACTGATTTAATTAAAAATTTATTAGTATTCAGATTATTACTTTCAATATTCTTATCAACCTGTGGCTTAGGGCTGTCAAACTTTGTATTCTCAAACTCCTTCTGCATTTTCTCCTGCTGCTGCCTTGTTCTTTCTTGCTCAATCTGTCTTTGCTGAATATCAATAATTCTGTTAGCTTCATTAACTGGAGCTGGAAAGGCAAGATTTGCAAGTAAAAAAACACAACAACTTACTATTTTTTTCATAAATTTTTACACCTCCTTTTTTTAATTAAAAATTAAATAATTCTAACACAAATTAAAAAAAAATGCAAATAAAAAACGTTTTTAAAGAAACAGTATTTTAGATGAGAATATTATTAATATATATTCATATAGAGGCATATGAGGGTAAATTTGACTATGAAATAAGTTTGTAGTGTAAAAGGTTGGATAATTAGAAAAAATTGCTTAGAAAGACTTATATTAAAAAATTTTTATACAAAAAATATAGATTTTATATAATCAAAAAGAGAATGTCGTTTTAGTTGTCAAATATTTTAATTTTATTTTACAAATGAATTTTTTTAATATTAAGAACAACATTTTACGAATCTGAATTATTTATTATGATTAATGTATTAAATAGTCGGATGTGTTATAAATAAAGGGTTTGAATTGATAAGGGTACTTTTTGTAACAATGAAAAATTTAAAAAGTTTGTGGAGCTGTCTCAAAATTTTAATCATTTTGAGACAGCCCCTTTATATGAATTTGTTTCATTCCCAATCTTCTGACAATATAAAATTGAATGCAATCATTCAAAGGCTAAAATATCAATTTTAAGACGTTTTGTATTTCAAGGCATTATAATATCAAAAAACTTAAAATTTCAACGCTACG